>NZ_JBHXNP010000148.1:0-17172 GCF_042719495.1 Streptomyces sp. NPDC058525 | reverse complement strand
CGTACCAGGAGCGGGTGGAGCCAAATCAACTTCTTACACCCCGTGGAGCCACTTCACGTTCCCACCCTGGAGCCCAAAGAAGTGCTTACAGACACTGATGCCCCCAGCGTGGCCCATGTGGTGTTCACGCAGGTAGGAGTTGAGGGGGCTTGTCCACATCTCCTCGTCGCTCTCGGAGGGCTTGGTGCGGTCGCGGTAGAGGGTGTAGCCCATGGGGTGCGCCTTTCGGTGGAACGGTTTGCCTGGCTGAAGTCGGTATGGATCGGACCGCGCACGGGCGGGCCTGGGGTGGCCCGCGGGTGAGGGGTTACGCGGCCCGGCCGGTGCCGGTCGCTCACAGGTCACGAGAGAGGGGGTTCGCGGCGGGCGATGCCCGGCTAAACCCACCTTCCGGCACAGCCGGGTAAGCCCCGCTACCCACTCAGCCTCGGCCAACGAGCCCTTGGGAAGGGGACGCCCCGGGCCGCTGGGTGCGGTCCGGGGCCAGGGCGGATGTCGTCAGGGGGTAGTGGTGGTGCGGGTGGTGAGAACGTCGCGGAAGGCGCGCAGGGCGCGGACGGCGGCGCGTTCGGCGTCGGCGGGCCAGGTGGGGTCGTGGTCGCGGGCGTAGCCGAAGGTCTCGTTTTCGTCGAGAAGGGCACACAGGTCGGTCGCGTCCTTGGCGGCGGCCGGGTAGTCGGTGTCCGCGGCGGTGAAGACCTCCGGGTCGGGGGCGGGCAGGATGTCGGAGCGGTAGGCGGTGTTGCCAGTGGTCAGGGTGCCGAGGACGGTCACGGCGAAGGCCCAGGCGAGGTGGCATATGTCGCGGGTGGCGGGGGTCAGGCACAGGGTCGCGTTCGCGGTGTCCTTCGAGGCGCTGTGACGCTCCACGGCTGCTTCGGCGGTGATGCGGGGGCCGAGGTGCACCGTGCCGGCGAGGGTGCCGGGCAGGTCTCGGGAGTAGGGCCGCCAGGACCAGAAGGGCGTTCCGTCGTCGTTGGGGTCGAGGGTGCCGAGGCGGTGCAGGGCGTCGTACCAGGAGGCACCGGTGAAGCCTTCGGCTGCCAGGGTGATGGCGCCGGTGTCCGGGTTGATGGTGACGGTCCCGGAGATGGGCGCGGTCCGGAAGCGGGGGCTCGGCTCGAAGAAGCGCAGTCCGGTGGTGTTCTCGTCGGTGAGGGTCTGGGCGGCGAGGTTCGAGGAGTCGAGCAGGACGGCGTACAGGGCGCTCCAGGTCAGGGAGTTGGTGAGGAACTGGTCGAGGTCGTCGCGGGTGTTGAACACGGGTGGTGTCTCCCGGGATGCGGTGGCCAGCGGGGTGCGGGCCGGACGGGAGGACCCTGGCGGGGCAGAGGGCTAGCTCCGCAACAGTCAGGGCCGGAGGTCGACGGAAGGAGGCGAGCAGGGCTGCCGGGCAGCCCTGCGCCGGGGCGGCCGATGGCGGACCGCACGCGAGGTGAGCGCGCGGACATGAAGCGGCCCCGCACCGTGGACAGGTGCGGGGCCGGGTGGTGCGGTGGCGGGCTAACTTGCTCGCGGGGTGGAGTCGGGCACGGTGTGGGCAAGGGCGTAGACGGTGGTTCCGGTGTCGAACTCGTATGCGAGACCCTCGGCGGTCACTGCGCGGATCCAGTTGCGGCGGGGATGGTCGATCGTCCCGGGCCGGGTTCCCTGTACCGCACCGGCGACGGGGAACTCCAGCACGCCCCGGGTAGTCGTGTGCAGTGAGAGCACCGCTCCGGTGGGAATGTCCTCGGCCAGGATGGCTTCGAGCGGGCCGAGCTGGTATTTGAAGCATCCGCACCGAGGGGCCGTGCAGCGGGTGTATCCGTAGCGGCCGGGGGCGTGGCGTGCGTCCAGGTGGTGGCAGCAGCGTCCAGGCTGGGGGTGCGTTCCGCTGTTCTCGTCCCAGTGCAGCTTGTTGGATTCGGCGCGCTGATCGATAGCGGTGAGCGCCGCACGGACGGCGGCGGCGCGGCTGCTCCACCCGCCGGTGATCTCTTCTCGGCTCTCTGGGGTGATGTCCCAGAAGACCGACCATCCGTAGGTGACTGGGCCGTTGCTGTCGAACCCCACCGGCCGGTAGGTGCTGAACGTGAGCCCTCGATGGTTGAAGTCCCAGCCGTGTCCGTCACCAGGGGTGTCGGCTGCGTGGAACGTGGGGAGCTGTCGGTGGGTGGTTGGGGCGGTCGTCATGCTGCTCTCTCTTCCTCATTGGGCGTGCCGGAGGTTCGTGCCGATCCGGGAGGACTGTCACCGGACGCAGGCCAAGGCCCGCAACCACCGTCAGAGAGGCTGTTGCGGGGGCGGAATGGAAAGCGGCCCCGCGCCATGGAGGCAGTGCGGGGCCGCCGAGGTGGGACGGGGCTCGGGGACGGCCGGAGCCCGGAGCGGGTCAGGCGGTTTTCGGTTCGGTGAGGCCGCGAACCGCGTGCATGAGGTAGACGATCGGGAGGGTGAAGTTGCCGGTGATGTGCTCGTCGTCGTGGACGGTCAGCCGTTGCTCGGCGCGGTAGAGGTGGCGGGTGTGGGTGCCGGGCTCGGCGGCCGGCAGAAGTGTCCCCAGGATGTCTCCGAAGTGGACTTGACCGCCGCTGGTGAAGGCGTAGGCGGCGCTGCGGTGCAGGTCGGTGAAGTAGACCTGGGCGGCGACGCCATCGCTGAGCTGGATGGTCACGCGGCCTCCGTGAGGGAGGTCGGCGGCCAGGTGGGACCAGGGGGATTCCTCGTTGCGGGGGTCGCGGCGAAGCAGGGGCTGGAGGTGGATGAGGAGGCTGGCGGTGGCGGTGCGGTAGGCGTCGCGGGCGGCCAGCCATGCCTCCTGGGCGGCATGGTCGGCGGTTCCCTGGGCGAAGGACACGGGCGGGCCTTTCGGTGTGAGGGTCTGGGGTGGCCTCGGCGGTGCCGGGGCGGGGTGACCTTCGCGGATCTGCGAGTTACCTGGGCAAGAGCTGGCCTGGGACCGGCAGGGAGCTGACGGAGCCGGAGCGGCCCCGGCAGCCCAGAGTCGGGCGCCGGGGCCAGACGAGGCACGGAGCGGTACAGCGGGCGGCAGGGCTGGACTACAGAAGGGTTCGAGGTGCTGTGCCATTGCCGGACGGGATCAGCCCTCGGTGGTTGCATTTCTCGCAGCGTCTGATCTCGCCTACCTCGACGACCTCTCCATCTCGTTCGATGTCACAGTCGACGTCGAACGAAATGGAGATCTGGCCGAACCCGGAGCAGTCCGGGCACAGCCGCTCGTCCACGAGGCGCCGGGCGAGGGTGACGCTTTCAGGCGAGCAGTGGCGGCCGGTCAGGGCCGTCGCGGTCTCGTTCAGGATCTCGGCGCGGACCAGCTGGACCAGGCGGTCGGCGCGTGTCTGGTCCCAGCCGCGCTGGCCGGCGAGAAGCGAGGCAACGGCGTCGCTGGCCGTACGGCGGGCTCCGCACAGGGAGCACGTCACGGCGCTGTCGTCCCAGAAGTGGTTGAACGGATGCTGCGGGCATATCCACGTGGGGTCCGGCTGTTCGGCCGTGGGGTTGTCGGTCATCGGTCGGCTCCTGTCCGAGGTGATGGGGATCGGTGTGGCCGGGCCCGAGGAGGGTGGTCCCCGGCGCGGGGTGATCCGCACGTTGGCCCGGTGACGGGCAAGGCGTGAAAGCGGTCCCGGCGCGGGCGAGCATGTTGCTACTTCGGGCATCTGTGGGGGTGCGGGGCCAGGGGGCGCGGTGCGGAGCGGAGGATCGCGGATGGGCAACGACGGCGAGCCGTCGACAGGCCCGATCCCGTGCGCCGTCGGATGGCCCCGGCTGCGGGTGAGCGCGCAGCCGGGGCGTGGCGAGGTGTTCGGTGGAGGCCTCCTCAGTGGGCAGGGGACGGGGGCGTGAGTACGTATCCGAGGTGTCCGGGGGTGGTGTCGTGGACAGCGCGCACCTGCCAGCCCTCGGAAGCGAAGAACTGCGGCCACCGGCTGGCCTCGGCGACGCGGCTGGCGCGCAGAGCCGGGTATCCAGGGTGTGTGCGGGGGTTGAGCTGGTGGTCGAAGTGAGCCAGTTCCAGATCGAGGATCACGTTGATCTCCTCCCCCAGGGTCTGTGAGTCGACGTGAGCGCCCTGACTCACACAGTGGTCGGTGGCGGTGTAGGCGGCGAGCGCCACACCGTGGCGGGCGAGTATGGCCAGCGCCCGCGCGGTCAGCCATTGTCCACGCGGGGTCCGGTCGATGTCCGGGTGGAGTCCGTGGTGGGTGACGGGAGCGGTGAGGTAGTCGGGCAGGCTGATGCCGGGGACCAAGGGCATGGGCGGGATCCATTTCTCATGCGGTCGGGAGGGGGCGCGTGGCGGCGACTCGCTGGGGCTCAACCGTGCGAGGTCGCCCCGCAACCCCCGCAACCCCGCGCCGGCAGTATGGCGAGGTCCTGACGGCATGGGGCGGGCCAAGCAGGGCCGCGGGGCCGGGGTTACGCAGCGACGGCAGCATGAGTAGGGCCCGCCCTGGCCGTGACAGCGCAGGACGGGCCCTAGGGGGCACCTACTGTGATGGGGGTATCGACGCCCGATAGAGACCTGAGGCGAGGTCTCGTGCCTCGGTGGCGGTTCGGTGGGAGGCCGACACCGTGCCACCACCGGACAGGTTTGCGTTGACGGTCGCAAGGCCGAGAACGCGCTGCCATGGACCCTGGCTCACGTCGACGGACTGGACGCGCTGGGCGGGGCAGACCGTGGTGACGTTGCGGAAGAAGTACCCACTCCAGGCTGTGAAGCAGCCTTCGCCGAGGCGGTATCCGAGCGCCTTGTGAAAGGGGGTGGCCTTGCGTGCCGCGTGCGGCGCTGGGATGGGGTCGTGCAGGTGCGATGCGGCGTCCGGTCCAAGGAGGTGAAGGACCATCTTCTCTGCCACGGCGCGGGGACAGACGGGTATCAGGATGCCGGGCTTGGCGGCGCCGGAGACGGCGGCCCGCACCTCGACCCAGTCGAAGCGGCGCCACAGTACCGGCTGGTGGATCTCGATGAAGGCGATGCGGGTGTCGCGGTAGGTGTACTGCTGGGTGTCGAACAGCCCGTGGTCGGTGCGGTAGGTGCCGTGGGCGGTGCGGGTGACGGACCATCCGCTGTAGACGAAGAGCCGCCTGCCGGTCAGCCTCCAGACCCTGGGATGAACGCGACGAGGGTGGAGAGGGTGAGCAGTTCACCGGAGAGGGCGTAGGGGAGAACGGCGACGGTGACGAGGAAGAGCGACCACAGGTTGGTGCTGAGGTCGAGGAGCAGGGCCGCGATCAGGTCGATGCCCCTGACCCGGTAAAGGTGTTCCTCGGCGGTGTCTTCGGCAAGAATGCGCGCCTTGAGCATGCGCGCCTGGTTGTGGGTGAGGTAGGCGAGGGACATCGTCGTCCCGGACATCACAACGCGGAGGGTGCAGACGCCGATGAGCCGGCCGAGGAAGGGTCGTCCGATGTCGACGCTCTGGACGTGGTCGAGTTCGCAGTGGCGCCGGACTTTGAACACCAGGCCGCTGCGGTAGGCGAGCACCATTCCGTCGAGGCTGTAGTGGCTCTGCCTCCAGGACGCGATGAACAGTGCGACGGTGCCCGAGATGATCACTGCGGCGGCGACGCATGCTGCCCATACGGGCACGACGATCACGCCGTCGTCGAGGTCAAAGCTTGCCCGAAGGGCCACGAGGTCGCGCTGCTGGTAGGCGAAGGTCGCAAGGGCGGCAACGACGGCCCAGCTGTGCTTCAGGGGGGTGACTGGGTGGAGTCGCCCTTCGACGGGAGGCTGGGTCATACCGGCAGCCTCCGTACCCGGGCGAGCTCGGTGAGCTGGTCTCGCAGCTCGTGAGCGGTCTGCGGGTCGACGTCGGCGATGGCGTCTTGTCCTGAGCCCCCGTGCGGCCACCTGGCGGCCGCCGACTGGGCGGCAGTGCTGATCGTCACGGTGGCGAGGTTGTAGCGGCGTTGGAGGGGGCCGCTGGCCACGTTCACTTCTTGGATCCGAGCGTATGCCAGGACTGTCAGGCTGCGGTTCAGGAGGCCGGTGCGTATGTAGAGCTCTTCGGCGCCCAGGTGGTATCCGCGGAAGTGCCAGGCGACCTTGATGCGGTTCCAGCGCCAGATGTACAGCGCCAGCGGGAGGAGGGCGAGGGACGCCATGGCGGGGTGCCACCAGTTCAGGAGATCGTGCCAGTCGCGGGTCCTGGTGAGGGCCAGGTAGACGATGGTGGTGGTCAGTCCGGCGAGGGTTCCAAGCAGGGCGGTTCCTCCGACGACTGCGAGCGCGGAGGTGATGCGGCCGACTCGAACGGCGCGCTCAGGATGGCGAGTGAGTTCTACGCCGCTGAGGGTGAAGGGCGGTTCGGGTCTGATGTACGGGGGCATTGCTGTGCACCTGTTTCCATCGAGATGCGCTGATTCCGGGAGGTATCGCCCGGTGAGCGGAACCGTGGCGGAAGTGGTGGTTAGCGGCGCAAGTGCGACAGGTGCGGAATCGGTGTAAGTGGGAAACGGGTCGGGCCCGCCTCCTGGCCGTGGTGGTGGCCAGGAGGCGGGCCCGGTGGGCGGGTGCTGTAGATCAGAGGCGGCGGACAGTGCCGGCGGATGACTCGGCGGTGATCTGTATGTCGGTCCGCCGGGAGCCGTAGAGGGTGATCGATCCGGTGAAGCGTGGAGGTCGACAGCGCCGGTCGCCTCGGGGGCGATGGTGAATTTGATGGATCCCGCATCCGCCCGCACCCGGGCAGCGTGCCCGGTGTGGCTGGCGATAGAGACCGATCCGGCGGCTGCGCGAACGTCGGCCCACTCTCCAACCTGTTCGATGCGGACCGATCCGGCGGATGCCCCAATCTCGGCTCGCCCCACGCTAATGCTCGACGGGGCGAAATAGACCCCCGAATAAACCAACAGCATCCCGTGTTGCGGGGACCGAGTCGTGTGGGTCAGCTGCTCATGCCCGGGGAGTCGCGACGGTCGTCCGAGGCAGTCTCGCTATCGGGGTCTACGCGGTGGGTCGTCTCTGTGGGGGCGTCGCTCCACTGGGCCTGGACCGTGGGGCACTCGGACGGTACGGCGGGGGCGCACTGGCACGTCAGAGCTTCGCTCCACGACTGGCCCTTGCCGCAGGCGTCGCACTTGGCCCAAAGGCGGACGGTGTAGCGAATGTTGGAGCTGCCGCAGGCGCTGCACTTCGCGTGGGTCAGTACGGAGGCGTGGAGGGACTCTGTGCCGCGGATTTCCACCGCCCAGCCGTTTTGCACGAGGGTGTCGGCGACCGCGCGGCTGACCTCTTCTCGGGCGTCGCGGCCAAGGCCTCGCTGGCTGATGACGTCGATCTGCACCCAGTCGGGCCGCCATGAGATCAGGCTGGGAGTCGTGTGGGCGGGTACGACGGCCGTCGCCTGTGATGTTGCTTGGGTGAATCCGGCGTCGTACAGCGTGCGGGTAGCGCGTTCGACAGGACCGGCGGCCGCGGGAAGGGGAAGGAGGACGTCCCCCTGGACACGGACGGTGCGGACCGCGCGTCCTCCGGCTGTGGCGGGTGCCTGCTCCGAGGCCGCGTAGCCGTGGTGGCGCAGCTCGGCGATCGCGGCGCGGACGAGGGCGGGCGTGGCGGTCGGGAAGGTGAGCACGGTGAAGTCCGTCTCGTCGTCGCTGTCCTCCTGGGCGTAGAAGAAGCCCGGGTGACCGGTGGGGTAGCCGTTGGCCGTGAAGCCGGGCTGGCGCATAAGGATCTGCGTGATCTCTTCGGCGGTGGCGTCGGGGGAGATCGCGGTGGGCTTGACGGGTCCGGCCTGGTGGGCGGGGCCGTTGATGTTGAGCCCGAGGCCGGTGAACCAGCCGTTGAGCAGTTCCACGACGTCGCCGCCGTCCCAGCTGCCGTCCGCGTCCTCGTTGTCCTTGACGAGTCGGAACAGGCGGCCGATGGCACGTCCTTCGAGGTTGGCAGGGTCGTATTCGAGTGTGTTGGGCACCGTTCGTCCTTCGGTAGGTGGTGGTTGCCGGGCGGTGTCTCCTGGCGGGATGCGACTGCCGGAGTGCCGTGACGGGATGGACGGTGACCGGGGGCAGGGTTAGCCCCGCAACCTCTTGGTGAGGCCAGGGGGTTGGGACGGCTCGGACATGCGGAGGGCCCGCCCTGCCGGGGTCGGCGGGGCGGGCCTGGGGCTGCGGGTTGTCATCCGGTGTATATGGGAACCGCGTAGGCCGCGGCGCGGATGTTGGCTGCCGTCTCCGCAGAGATGGGGATCTTGTACAGCTCGTGCACGTAGGTGCGGGTCTTGGCTTCCCACTCGATGCCGAGAATGTGTCCGAAGAGGGCGGCGGCCACCATCGGGCAGACCGCGTCGGCGGCCTGCTGGGCCTTGGTTCGGATGCCTTCGCCGCGTCCGACGTGGCGCCACGGGTAGTCGGCGGGGAAGCCGACCAGTCGGCCGATGTCCTCTTGAGTGATGCGGGCGCCGGTCTCGGAGTCTGCCCAGCCGTAGATGGTGGCGGTCACGCAGGTCGAGGGCCGGTCGGCACTGCGCGTGCCGCCTCCCTTGGCGCGCCCGGTGGCGGGGTCGAGGGGGCGGTTGCCTCGGGTGAGGATCGTCCTGCCGGTCTCCCAGCCCACGCACTCGGCGAAGGTCGTGGTGGGGAACGGGTGGGCCGGGTAGAGGTCAACGAAGGGCTTGGGTCCCCGGTAGGCGGTCATGAAGCGGCGTACGCGGTGGGAGGCAGCGCCGTAGTCGACGGCGTCGAGGGTCCATCCTTCGGTGGTGTGCCATCCGGCGTTCCGCAGTTCTCCGAACAGGGCTTCTTCGATCTCGGCGGGGAGCTTGTCGGATTGCTCAACCATGACCCACTCCAGCGCGCCGGCGCCTCGTGCCAGCATCGCGAGTGGCCATATGGCAACTTCGGCCATGAGCCCGGCCCTGCTGTCCTCCAGCTGCGCGAGGGGTTCGCGGACCTCGGCCCAGGAGAGTCCTGTGCGGGGGGCGTAGCCGGTGGGTGAGTCCTGCCAGGGAAGGAATCCGGCGGCGGCGCCCGCCTCGTAGATGACCGGCAGGATCGTGTCGATGGCGGTGGCGGTGCGGCCCTTGCCCAGCCCGCCGCCCGTGAAAGCCCCACAGGGCGGCGTCAGCGCGATGCCGGTCACGTCCTGGAGCGCGGGGTTCTCGGGGTCGAGGTCAGTGACGTTGGCGTGGATCACGGTGAATCCGGCGGCATTCGCGGTGGCCACCGCACCCTGGTCGAGGTCGATGCCGATGACGTCGAAGTCGACGCCGAGGATGCGCAGCAGGCCGACGGTCAGGCCTCCGGGGCCGTGGAAGAGGACGACTACGCGCGGGCGCACTGGGCGGCCGTGGACGTTCTTCTCCGGCGGGAACAGCCAGCGCATCGGGAGGGGGGCCGCGTACCACTCCAGGAGTTCGCGGGTTGGCGTGTCCAGGGAGGCGAGGCGCTTGTGGGTGACCCGGCCTTCGGATTCGAGCTGGTCGAGGGTCATCGCTGCGCGCTCGCCCTTGGCCTGGCGGGAGCATTCGGTGATCCGCTCCTGGTCGTCCTCGACGATGGCGTAGGCGCACACGGTGACCCGTTCGACGGCCTCGAAGGCCCAGTCCCGGGCCTGGGGATCGCGGGGGTACTGGGCAGCATGGGCCGTGAGGATGTCAGCGGTGAGCTGGCATTCGACCATGGCGGGGTGACCAGCGGCCGCAAGTCGGGCAGCTGCGTCTTCTGCTTCCTGCTCGGCAGCGTCAGCAGCGAGTTCGGCGTCGAGCGGGTTCAAGTCGGTGGTGGGCAGGGTGAGCTGAGGCATGGCAGGGCTCCAGACCGAGGGGTGGGAAGGCCCGGGGCTCTGCGGAAGGCGAGCCGCTCCGGGTGGCGGCCGGGTCCGTGGAAGGGGGCCCGGCCGGTTCGGTTGGAACTGTGCAGATGAACGGGGTTAGGCCCGCAAGGTCAGCTCCCGGCGTCGGGGCGCAGGGCGGAGGCAGTCCTGCGGCTGCGGAGCGAACAGCTCGCCCCGCAGCCGCAGGGCCTGGGAGAGGTGGCTCTCTACGTGGCGGCGCTCTCGCAGGTGTTGGTGGGCTGGTCGGCCGAGTACAGGCCGAGGGTTTCCAGGTGACCGAGGGCCTCGGCGTGCTGTCCGCTGGTGATCTGGCAGGTGGCCAGCAGGCCGGCGAGGTAGGTGATCAAGCGGCCCCCTTCGGCGAACCAGGTGATGGGGAACGTGGGTGTCCCCACCTCATCCCTGTCGAGGGGGGTCGACGAGAAGACGATGAGTGTCTCGCGCGTGACCGCGTTGAAGCCGTCGGCAGCAGCCAGCAGAGGTGCGCGGGCGGCGTCCTGGGCGGCGCGCCGGGCGCGGTAGCGCTGGTCGGACTCGTCCCTCTGCTTCTTGGCGTCCTGGTAGGACTCGTGCCAGGCGTCGTAGAGCGGGTGCTGGTGGAAGGCTGCGGCGATGTCGTGGGCGTGGCCCAGACGGGCGACGGCCCACCTGGAGGCGGCCAGGTTGATGCGTTCGCTGGTATCGAGGTCCTTGGACTCGCCGATCCTGTCCGGGTCGCAGCTGCTCCAGCCTCCGGCCGGGATGTTGATCACGGGGTCGGTCGTGATGACGGACTTGCCGACCGATACGACTCGGCGTACCGACTCTCGGTGGTGCTCTACGCCTTCACGCACCGTGTACCGGCCCAAGACGTGGTCACTGGCGCCGTTGCGGGCGTTGTTGTCCAGGGCGAGGATCAGGTCTCCTTCTCGGAGCTGGCTGGCGCTCCTCACCTCGGTCAGCCGAGCCGGAACAGGCACGCTGTCCGGCGCGCGCCGTTCCCGGAGCGGCGCAAGGCCCTCGTCGTGAGCCAGGGTGTCGAGCCAGATCTGCATGGCCAAGCGTCCGGCCGCTTCCTGGGCCGTCTCGGGTGCGGAGTTCACGGTTCCCCTTCGGGTGTCTGGGCGGTTGGTGGTGGCGGCCAAGGGGGCGGGAATGTGGTCACCGCTCCCCCGGCCGCTGCTCCCAACCGTGGCCGGGCGTAGGCCAAGCCCCGCAAGTCGCTGGTGGCAGGCCGGCAGGGGGCGGGTGGCGTTCTATCGGTGGGGACCCACCCGGTCGGGGGCGCACGGCGAAGGGCCCGCCCGGGCGCACGTTATGGCGCGGGGCGGGCCCTGAATGCGGGGCGGCGGGCTATGCGCGGTTCACGGCGGAGCCCCACCCCTCGGTTGCCGGGCCGTTGCCGTCGGCAGAGAAGTAGAAGCTGGTGATGTCGCACCAGCGGGATTCGGCCGTCACGTGGTCGATCGCCGGGTCATTGCACACAGCGCAGCGTCCGGCACTCCTCCGGTATTGGGAGCAGACCTCCAGGTGGAGGGCGCGGGCGGCCCGTTGCGCGTCAGCCAGGGTGTCGTACTCCGCGCCTTCCCCCCACTGCTCGTAGTCGTGGTTCGGGTGCTCGTACTGGTCGAACTTTCCGGCGACGGTCCAGGGGCCGCAGGGGCCGAAGACCGTGTCGCTGAGGGGGAACGGGCCGTCGATGATTCCGTTGCGGGGCAGGACGCTGGCCGTGCAGCCGCATATCTCGTACCTGTGGTGCAGGCCGACGACGATGAGGTCCGGGCCAAGCGCGGTCGCCTCGAACTGGAACCGCTCCGGGTGCCCCCACGACTGCCAGTCCGGGTGGAGGGTGAAGCGCCCGGCAGTCTGTCGCGCGATGTCCCACGCGTCGGGGAGCCCCGGGGAGGTTTCGCTGCTGTCGGGGAGGGTCGGGAAGGTGGCGGGCATGCTGCTCCGATCGTCACAGGGGAAGTTGTGGCTCAGCGAGGGGTGACGGTGACGGGCAGGGGATCTAGCGGGTCAAGTTCACGTGGTGAGGGGCGCTTGGTCCTCGATGCGCCCTAGCCGGCGAGCGCGGCTTCGGCCCCTTCAACGCGCCGTTGCCGCGCACATGACGGCAATGCAGGCGCCACGCCGGGCCTAGCCCTCACTGCTGGGTGAGGGCAGGCCCGGCATGTGTTCACCCCCCTGTGTGCGCCTTGGCACGGGCGCGGGCGCGCCGTTCGGCCGCGGCGGTGTTGTCGAGCACTTGCAGTTCGCCGAAGGAGTGGTGCTTCAGTCCCTTGCGGGGGCGGTTTGAGGCCATGCCCACGCGAGGCGGCCCGAAGACGGCGAGGAGGTCGGAGGCAGCCTGCGAGGAGTAGCCCGCCGCTTCGAGCGAAGCGGTGTCGGGGAAGACGTCGGCGTGCCGGTCGAGATCCCTGTCGATCAAGTGGTCTTCTTTGCCGCCCAGGGAGAAGACGAACTTGAAGTTCGCGGGAGTGTTGGGCAGGACCAGGCGCCGGAACCGAGAGACGGCCTTGGTGTACGCGTAATAAGTCTGGCCTTGCGGTGCACCGCGCACCAGTTCGAGCCACAGCATGGTGTAGGCGTCGTCGAAGAAATCGCCCGCGTCGTGAATCCTGATGCTGGCCCCGGCGTAGCGGCGGTGGCGCAGCTCGGTGGCCATCCGCTCCTGCCACAGGAGAGGGGTGTCGAGCACAAGCCGGAGGTTGTTCTCGTGGCGCTGGCGCACGTTGGGGTAGCGGTAGGCGCCGTCGAGGGCGTAGCAGAACTTGGCGCAGACCCCGGCCTGGGGGCAGACGTTGATGTTGCGGGTGGTGACGGCGCCGTCGGGCCCTACGTCTTTGAGGGAGACCGCCCAGGCGGGCAGGGTCCAGTTCCAGATGCCTTGCGCCTTCATACGGGTGTTCTGGGTGAGCAGCCAGTCGGTGGCCATGGGTGGCACTCCACGGGTGATCCGGGTCGGATGAGGTGGTGTGCGGTGGAGGAGGCAGTCGATGAGACGTTCCGGCCGCGGGCTGCGGAGTCTCGGTGCCTTGCCAGCGCCCGTCCCCGGTGGCGGAGTGGGCTACGCAACGGTGCGAACAGTCACCGCATGGCGCCACGCGGCGCGGTGTTCCTGTCGGCGGGATCACGTTGGCCGGCGGCGGGGTTAGCTCCGCAAGTGACGGCGCACGCACATCCGGACCGGGTGTTCCGCAAACGCCGTCGGCCCGTCCCGTCTCGGCGACGGGGCGGGCCGACGGCTCTTAGCCGGTGCTCATGCTCGGGTCACCGGCGGGCGCGATCCCAAGCGAGGAGGTGCATGGGAGCGGTGCCGCGCAGGGTGGCTTTCACCGCGCGCGTGGAATCGTCCATGTCGACGGTGACGTTGGGTGCTTCGCAGACTCCCAGCCACTCCCCCAGCAGGCGCAGCACCTGCCACGAGTCCGCAGGGTCGGCGACGCCGAGGGAGAGCTCGAGACCGCAGTCATCGCCGTTGAGCGTCCACACCGCTATGAGGTCGGGGCTGACGGACAGGGCGGGGCTGAACACCCCGAAGGTGTCGAGGTAGGCCTGCGCGTTGGCATGGGCGCGCCGCTCTCGGGTGAGGGTGGTGCGCAGCGCTGTCTCCGCGGCCTCCCGCACCTTGGGGTGCGCGGTCGCCACCGGGCTCTCGTAGGCCGCTGTCGTCCAGCCGTCGGGCAGGTTCAGGAAGGTGGTGGCGATCTTCTGTCCGGAGGCGTCGTACACGGTCAGCGCTCGGCAGGAATTCTTGCCCGCCCCGATGATGGCGGTGAGGTCGTCGACCGCCAGCGGCTGGACGCTGTGTCCGGAAACAGGGCCGGGCAGCAGGGTGGCACAGTCGTCCAGCAGGCGGTTGAGACCTGCGCGCAGGTGCGGGTCTTCCACGTCCGTGTCGAGTGAGCTGAGGGACCCACGCGGACCGTGCGGGAGGCTGGTGGCCGGAGCCTGGAGGACACGGAGGGCGTGGGTACGACCCTTGAAGTCGTTGGTGAGCGCCGCAATCACCATGTCCGGCAGGTCGGGATTCGTCTCCAGGACGAGGGTGAGGTCGCAGCCTGCGTCGAAGGTGCATGCCGCCTTCCAGGGTGCCGTGTCCGTGGCCCCTTGGGCAGCCGCATCGCGCCGCTTGTAGTGGCCGAACTGCGAGGGGACAGGGTTGGTGTTGTTCACGTGGGTACTCCGTGGTGTCGGTTCGGGTCTGGCCGGTTTGGCCCGATGCACGTTCCGGGATCAGGGCGTTAGGGGCGCAAGCCGACAGGTCAGCTGAGCCTGGGGTGGCGCCGCGCGCCCTCGGTGGGTCCGGACGGGGCCCGTTGAGCGAGGGGCCATGCCTGGTCGGCGCCCCATCGGCTGCCGGGCCTCCGAAGTAGTTGGCCTCGGCATTGGCCGGGGTGCGGAGGTCGCCACCGGCCGACGCTCCCTCACGCCTCGTTGAGGCTCGGTTCCCGGCGTGTCTGGAGGGAAGGGGTCCCCCTCCTGGCGGCCTCGGTTGTGCAGCACACCTCTGGCACTATGGGCGCGCGGCCCGGCGGTGGGCCCGGAATCCCGCTGGGCGGAACGCTTCGGCAACTCCTTCCAGGCTCCTGGGAGGGACCGGCCGGCCCCCGTCTTGGGCCCGTGGGGCGTGCAGGTGTGAGGGTGGCAGCCACGGTGGCTGCGCCATTCCATGCGCGTGGGGGCGAGGTCGCCGCGGAAGCCGGTGAACATCGCCGAGGGGCCGGTGGGCAGACCGCGCGCGTTGGCTGGCGTGTGGGCCGAGCAGTTGCTACTCGGTAGGCACCATGAAGAGACTGAGCTGCTGTGCCTGGATGGCGTCGCGGGGTGAAGCCGACGTCGTCGTGTGTGCGGCCGTCAGCCTGGTGGGGAGCAGCTACTGGCGGTCTGCGCGCGCCAGGTGCCGTGCGGTCTCCCGCGCTACGAGAGCCGGGCGCGGCTCGCCCGCGCTCGGAAGACGGCCGTCCCTGACGCTTGACTTCAGAGGCTCGCACGGACCGGATCGGCGCCGGGTTCGTGCCGCGCATGCAGGACTGCGCCCGGCCCTCAGCGAACCGGGGATATGGCCCTGTGCCTCACCACTACGCTGACTGCGTGACTTCTCCCGCCGCTGGCAAGCGCGACATCGCCGAACTGCCCCACGACCCCGACAGCATCCAGCTCTCCTACGCGCTGGACGCCTCCCTGGGGAACCACGAGTACGAGGACACCCTCGAGAAGTGGAACGTCACCGCGCACCTGGGCGAGGACTTCGGGATGGACGATATCCCGCCGTGTGATGCCTGCGCGGCCAAGTGGCAGGCGGCTTACGAAGCCGACGGCTACGTCGACGAAGAGGAGCAATGTCCTCACCGTCTCATGGTCGGCGAGTTCGAACTGGTCAAGGTCCGATGGGGCGGTTCACAGAACCCGTACTGGGCCATGGAAGAGGAGTCCCAGAGCCTCTACGAGATCGCCGAGACGATCTTCACTGAGGAACACACGGACTACACGGAGGAGTTCCAGGAGCAGATCGACTTTGGTCTCACTGGAGACCTGCTGGTGCTCTACAAGGCCGAACTCGCCAATGCATGGCGGGGGTTCGGCCTCGGCTCGATGATCGCCGCCGACGCGCTGCGCCGCCTGTCACCCGGGTGTGGCGCGGTGATGGTCCACCCCACTCCGATCGACTCCTCCGGCATGACCAAGGAGCAGTGGACTAGGGCCCGGGACCGGCTGCGGGAGACGTGGGGGCGGCTGGGCTTCGTCCCATACGCCAGCACCCCGTACATGATCTACTCCACGGAGTGGGCAGTCCCCGGGAACCGGCAGGCCGCAGTACGCAAGGAACTGCGCGAGCTCAGCAACGCGTGGAGCTCGGCACGCGCGGCCGCTCGTGCCACCGCGCGGGCAGAGCACACTCCGAACTCGTAGGGGCACCCCCGCGATGTCTGGGGGAAGGTGCTGTGGCACCGGATGACTACCGGCTGGTGTTCCTGGATCCCGTTTCGGCGCCAGTCCTTCGGTCGCTGTGCTCTGACCTGCATGGCCAAGGGGCCCACCTCCCGGCGGGGAGGTGGGCCTTCGTCGTGTCGGGCTGCGCATCGCTTCGCCCCAGGCGGCGGAGGCACGGAACGGGCCTTGCGAGGCGGCGTCAGGTCAAGCCGCAGCCGTCGCGCCCACTCGGCATTTTCCAGGCCGGCGCCCTCACTGAGCCCGCGGCTGCTGGCTCACTTGGCGTGGGGTGAGGGCCTGTCCAAGACACGTGGGGCGGCGTCGCGAGTGCGTCGGCGTACGAGCCGGCGGTTCTCCAGCACGCTGCGGCCACGGGTGGCCAGGGCCTCTTCGTCCCTGCGGACCAGGGCTGCGACCGAGTCCACGGCAATCTGTTCCTGCTGGGGGAACTTGTGGAGCCTCGTAGCGATGACTGCACCGGGGCGCAGCGCCCTGGAGCGCAGGGCGTGGAGGATCTGGGTGTGGCGGTCGTGTTGGTTGCGTATGTCCGCCTCGCTCACGCCTCCCGCCTCGCCACGCCAGATGGCTTCGAACTCAGCGACTTCGTCGGGGTGCAGCTGGGCGGGCGGTGAGGTGTTGGCGTTGGGCGCCATGGCTCTGCTCCTCCGTTGGGCGCGCGTCGTCTCGGGTGCGACGGACGCGGCACGGGCATGAAGCGCACTGGTGTGCGTCGGCGCCGGAACGTAGGGAGTGGCCTGGTTAGACAGGCAAGCGCGGTGGGGAGCGGAGCGGTGAGCTGGAGTGACAGCGGCGGCCCCCGGTGGTGTTCATCTGCTAGAGATGAGCACCACCGGGGGCCGGTTGCGCGCAGGGCAGTCTGTCAGCGGTGTCAGGGGGTGCCGTCGGCCTGGAGCTCCTGGAGGTGCTCGTCGTGTCGGGCTCGGTGGGCGTCCGCGGTGTCGGGCGTGGGCTCGAGCAGGCCGCCGCAGGCGCAGGCGAGCTTGTAGAGGCCGCTGCCGGCGGGCTGGAGTACGAGGGTGTGGCCGGGCTGGCTGGTTTCGGTGGTGGCCGGGCTGTTGGACATGGCTTTCTCATTTCAGGGGTCGGTTGGGCTGGGTGGGGTCGGTCAGACGGAGAGTCTTGCAAGGTAGTTGTCGGCGGTGGAAGGGCTCAGGTGTTGGCGCAGTGCGTCGCCGCGGCGCCAGGTGAGCGTGCCGTCCAGGGCGTCGAGCATCCGAGCTGCGGCGATGATGCCGCCGATGGTGAGGTCCTTCTTGAAGCTGTGGTTGATGCGCCGCTCAAGGGCTGCGTAAAGCTCCGGGTGGGGCAGCCCCAGGGCGAAGCAGACCCGGGTGGCGAGGACAAGCCAGTCCGGTGTGGGTTCCGCTATCTCGTGCGCACGGACTCCAGTGGATACGTTGAATTCCGCGTGAAGTAAGTACTGATGGGGTGGCCCCTACATGCGCAAT
>NZ_JBHXNP010000147.1:0-17320 GCF_042719495.1 Streptomyces sp. NPDC058525 | reverse complement strand
CTTTCACACCCCCCCCGTCTGGTGGCCGGTGTCTTTTGTGTTTCAGCGACGGGGCCCCTTGGTTTTAAGGTTATTGGGGGGGGGGGGGGGGGGGGCGGCGAGGGCGGGGGCGGCCCCCCCCGGGCCCCGGGGTCGGCCGGGTCCTAGGCCGGGTCCTCGGCCGGGTCCCTAGAAGAAGGTGCGGACGTAGTCGCTGACGGTGCCGTCGGACTCCACCACCGGGATCAGCGGCCACTTCTCGAAGATGGTGCAGGGGTGGGACATGCCGAGCGCCACCCAGTCGCCGACCTGTACGTCGTCGGCGGAGTCGGTCTCGAGCCAGGCGTGCTGGTCGGAGAGTTTGACCACGCGGACGCCGGCGGCGGGCCGCTCCTCGCCGGTGAGGGCGTCGCGGACCAGTTCGGCGGTGGGCAGGCCGAGGTCGTAGGCGATGTCGCGCTTGCCGGCGTTGAGGAAGGCCTGGGTGGGGGAGGGGCGCGAGACGACCTGGGTCCAGAGCCGGAACGCGGGGCGCAGGCCGCCCTCTTCGGGGTGGCGGTTGAAGGGGGTGAGGCGGGTGTACCAGCCGTGGTCGTGCGAGACGTACGCGCCGGAGCGGAGCAGCCTGAGGGTGGGGCGGGAGAGTTCGGGCATCTCGCCGAACACATCGGCCACGGCGTCGAACCAGGCGGAGCCGCCGGCGCTGACGACGATCTCCTCGAGGTCCGGGTACGCGGCGAACCGGCCGGCCTTGTCGAACTCGACGGCGAGGCCGGTGAGGCGGCGCAGGTACGCGTGGACGCGCTCCGGGTCGGCGTCGGGGACCTCGGCCTCGTAGCCGGCGATGCCGACGAGGCGGAGGGTCGCGGCATCGGCCACGGCGTCGGCGACGGCCCGGCAGTCCTCGTCGCTGCGGGCGCCGGTACGGGCTCCCTCGCCGGCGCCGAGCTCGACGACGACGTCGATGACGGCGGGCGCGTCGCGCAGGGCGCGGTCCATGAGGTGGACGCCGCGCACGGAGTCGACGTAGCAGACGAAGCGGAAGCCGGGGTCGGAGGCGAGCTCGGCGGCGACCCAGCGCAGGGCGGCGGGATCGACGAGCTCGTTGGCGAGGAAGATCCGCTGGATGCCGAAGGCGCGGTAGACGCGGGCCTGGTGGGGGACGGCGGCCGTGATGCCCCAGGCGCCGTGGTCCAGCTGGCGGCGGAAGAGCTGCGGGGCCATGCAGGTCTTGCCGTGCGGGGCGAAGGCGAGGGCGTGGCGGGCGGCGTACGTGCCGAGGGCGGTGAGGTTGTGCTCCAGCGCGTCCGCGTCGAGGGTCAGGACGGGGGTGGTGAACCCGCCGGTGTGCAGGCCGCGGCGCTGTGCGGTCAGTCGGCCGACGGTGAGGCCGGCGGCGTGGGCGTCCGGGGGCAGGCCCTTGAACCGGTGGTCGACCGGTTCGTCGGCGAGGTCCTTGACGGGGTCCTTGACGGGGTCGCTGGCCATGCGGTGCCCTCCCGGGGGTTGCGCTGGGTGCAACTGTCGTTGCGTGTGTCGCTGGGTGCTGTCTAACATCCCAGGTGACGGTGGGTCAACGTACGGCGCCGCTGCTGGGGCTCCGCCCCACCCCGCGCCTCAGACTTCCCCCCAGACTCCGTCCGGGGGGACCCCAGGCGAGGCTGAACACGGCCGACGCCCGTGGGTGGTGTGACCGTAGGAGAGGACGAGGGATGAGCCAGTCCGTGGAGCGGGCGCTCGCGGTGCTGCCGTTGCTGGCCAAGGGGCCCGCCGGCCTCGGCGAGGTCGGCGAGGAGCTCGGGGTGCACAAGAGCACCGCGCTGCGCCTCCTGCGCACCCTGCACGAGCACGGCTTCGTGTACCGGCAGGCCGACGGGCGGTACCGGCTCGGCGCGCAGCTGTTCGCGCTCGCCGCCGAGGCCGTCGAGAACCTCGACGTGCGGGAGATCGCGCACCCCCACCTCGTCGCGCTGAACAAGGCCACCGGGCACACCGTCCACCTCGCCCTCCTCCAGGACGACGAGGTCGTGTACGTGGACAAGGTCGAGAGCCGCTACCCGGTCCGCATGTACTCCCGTATCGGCAAGCCCGTTCCCCTCACCGTCGCCGCCGTCGCGAAGCTGCTCGTCGCCGATCTGCCCGAGGGGGAGCGCCGGAGCCTCGCAGAGCGGATCGACTATCCGCGCTACACCGCCCGGTCCACCCCCGACGCGGCCGCGTTCCTTCGCGAGCTGGACCTCGTACGGGAGCAGGGCTGGGCCGCCGACCTCGGCGGGCACGAGGAGTCCATCAACTGCCTCGGCGCGCCCGTGTACGGGCCCGACGGGCGGGTCGTCGCCGCGCTGTCCGTGTCCGCGCCCAGTGTGGTGGTCACCGCCGAGGGTCTCGTCGAACTGCTGCCGCTGGTGCGTGGCGCCGCCGACGCCGTCAGCCGGGACTATTCGGGATCACCGGAACCCGAAGCCGAAGCCGATCCCGAAGCCGAAGCCGAAGCCGATCCCGAAGCCGAAGCCGAACCGGAACCCGAAGAGGAACAGGACCCGTGAGCGAGAAGACCGCCATCACCCCCGACACCCACACCGCCCCGCCCGCCCGCTTCTCGCACGGCGTGCGCAAGGGCAACATCCTCCAGGTCGCCGGTCAGGTCGGCTTCCTCCCGCACGTCGACGGGCAGCCGCCCACCCCCGCCGGTCCGACGCTGCGCGAGCAGACCCTCCAGACGCTGGAGAACGTCCGCTCGGTCCTCGAAGCGGGCGGCGCCGGCTGGGACGACGTGATGATGATCCGCGTCTACCTCACCGACACCGCGCACTTCGCCGAGATGAACGAGCTCTACAACACCTACTTCGAGGAGCAGGGCCTCAAGGAGGCCCCGGCCGCCCGCACCACCGTGTACGTGGGCCTTCCTGCCGGGCTGCTCATCGAGATCGACGCCCTGGCCGTCCTCGGCTGAGCACGCGGCCGAGCCCGCGCCCGAGCACACCGCCGAGCACGCGGAGGGGCGCCCCCCTGGCGGTGGGGCGCCCCGGCTCGTGCCGTGCGGGTGGATCAGGCGGTGGTCAGATGGTGGATCAGGCGGTGCAGTACTGGGCTTCCTTGCCGATCGAGCGGTACATGCAGTCCGCGTTCTCCAGCAGCTGGAGCACCGCGTCCTTGTTGCGCGCGGTCTCGCGGTCGATCACCTCGTCGGGCGGGTAGAAGCCGCCGCCGCCCGAGCTCGCCGGGTACATCTCGAAGGTGTAGCCGAAGATCTTCTGATTGCCCCACAGCCAGTCGTCGATCGTGCCGTCCGTGATGTACAGGTCGCTCGCCTGCTCCGCGGTGTAGCCGTTGCTCGCCGCCATGCTGGTGCCGACCTTCTTGAAGGCGGCGAGGTCGTCGGCGGTCAGGCCCGGGGCGGTGTCGCTGTAGGTGTACCCGAAGGGCCACAGCACCAGTTCGCTGTACGTGTGGAAGTCGATCGCGGCCTTGATCTGCTGCTTGCCGCCGACCACGCGGCTGCGTACGAAGTCCGAGACGGCCTTCACCTCGGGCGCCGACTCGGCGGCCGGACCGCGGTAGGTCTCGGAGCTCTTGCTGCTGCTGGAGCCGCCGCAGCAGCCCCACTTGTAGTTCCAGTTCCGGTTCTCGTCCGTGCCGACGTACGAGGAGCCGGAGTTGGGCTGGCGGTTCTTGCGCCAGGACCGGTAGGAGCCGGTGGCGATGTCGTACTCGCCGCCGTCCGGGTTGAGGTCCGGGATGATCCAGATCTCGCGGCCGTTGACGGCGTTGGTGACGCGGGACTCGGTGCCGTACTTGGAGCCGAGTTCCTTCATCAGGTACAGGGCCATTTCCACGGTCAGGTGCTCGCGGGCGTGCTGGTGGTGGGTGAAGAGCACCTCGGGCTCGGCCTCGTCCGTCGCGACGTTGTCGCTGATCTTGATGGCGACGAGGTCCCGGCCCTGGTACGACTTCCCGATCACCCGCTTGCTCATGATCCCGGGGTACTGGGCGATGCGCTGGTCGATCTCCGCGCTCATCTCGGCGTAGTTGTGGTACCGGGAGTCCGCCGACGGGAAGTCCATCGGGCCCGCCGCGATCCCGGGCAGCGAGCGGTCCGGCGGGCCGGGCAGCGCGGTGAGCTGGTAGCCCAGGGCGCGCAGGTTCTTGGCCTGCATGGTGTCGGCGCTGACCACGACCGTGTGGTCGTCCACCTCGTCGATCGAGACGCCCGTACGGAGCAGGGCGGTGCGGTCGGTCGCCGTGGCGGGGCCGTGGATCCGGTACTGGACGATGGCCTCGTCCTGGGTGGCGGTGGACGGGGTGGGCGGTGGGGATGCCGTGGCGCTCATGCCGTAGGCGGGTGCGCCCAGCGCGAGCGCCAGCAGGGCCGCCGTGACGGCGGCCCTTCGGCGGTAGTGGAGCCGCATGCGTTCTCCTGGGTGGGGAGTGTGGGGGTAGCCGTGCGGACGCGCACAGCGTGCTCTCGTGGCATGTCCAGGTCAAGACCGCAGGGCGTCCCGCCGACCCGAACCGGCCACCCCCACACCTACCGCCTACGGGAGCCCGTGGACCTTGGGACCCACCGCGTTGGACCAGGCACTACCCGCCTTGGCGTCCCAGTTCGTCGACCAGGTCATCGCGCCGCGCAGGCCCGGGTAGGTCTTGGACGGCTTGAAGGATCCGCAGCTCGTGCCGCGGGTCAGGCAGTCCAGGGCGTTGTTGACGATGGTCGGGGAGACGTAGCCGCTGCCCGCCCCGCTCGGCGAGGCCGGGACGCCGATGCCCACCTGCGAGGGGTCGAGGCCGCCCTCCAGCTGGATGCAGGCCAGCGCGGTGAGGAAGTCCACCGAGCCCTGCGAGTAGACGTTGCCGTCGCAGCCGTTCATCGAGCCGCTGTTGTAGTACTGCATGTTGACGACGGTGAGGATGTCCTTGATGTTCAGCGCCGTCTTGAAGTAGCCGCCCTGCGTGGACTGCATGTCGATGGTCTGCGGGGCCATGGTGATGACGAGCGAGGGGCCCGCCTTCGCCGACAGCGCGCGCAGGGCCTGCGTCATGTAGGTCGGGTTGAGGCCGTTCTCCAGGTCGATGTCGATGCCGGTGAAGCCGTACTCCTGCATCAGCGCGTACGCCGAGTTCGCGAGGTTGGTCGCGGAGGCGGAGTCGTTGACCGTGATGGTCCCCTTCTCGCCGCCGATCGAGAGGATGACCGACTTGCCGGCCGCCTTCTTCGCGGCGATGTCCGACTTGAACTGGGCGACGGTGTAGCCGCCGAGGCCGGCCGAGTCGAGGTTGAAGGTGATGGCGCCCGGCGTGGCCGTGGCGTCGGCGAAGGAGACGGCGATGATGTCGTACTGCGCGGAGACGTCGGAGATCTTCTGGACGGTCGCGCCGTTGTTGAAGTTCTGCCAGTAGCCCGTCAGCGCGTGCCGCGGGACGGTCGGATTCGGGTTCTGCCCGCCGCCCGTCGTGGTGCCGGTGACGGCCGCCGACTTGGGGCCCTCGCCCGCCGCGTTGTAGGCGCTGACCTGGAACGCGTACGAGGTCGAGGCCGCGAGTCCGGTGATCTGGGCGCTCGCCGAGGACACCGTACGGACGCGGACGCCGTCCTGATACACGTAATAGCCGGTGGCCCCGCTGACCGCGTTCCACGAAAGGGTGAGCCCGCTCGAGCTCTGTCCGGAAACAGCGGTACCGGACGGGGCGCCGGGGATGGAGGGGCCGGGGTCCGTACCGCCGCCGCCGTCCGGGCCGAAGACGCTGAACTCGTCGACGGTGTAGGCTGGCTGGCCGTACCAGCCGTGCGTGTAGACGGTGACCTGGGTGGTGCCCGGGCCGGTGGTGAAGGTGGTGGAGAGCTTCTGCCAGCCCGAACCCGAGCCGGGGGTCCAGGTGGAGACGTCCTGGGTGCCGGTCCCGGTCGCGCCCAGGTAGACGTAGCTGCCCTGCACCTGTGTGCTGAGCGTGTACGTCGAGTTCGGCTTGACCGTGACGGTCTGGCTGCACCGGGCGTTGTCGGACCCGGCCGGGGTGGCCTTGAGGGCGCCGGCTCCGGCGTAGACCGGCGAGGAGACGGAGGCGCCGCTTCCGCCGGAACAGGACCAGTTGGCGAGCCCGGACTCGAAGCCGCCGTTGCGGGCGACGTTGATGTCCGCGGCCTGCGCGGTGCCGGTGGCGAGGGCGGTGAGGCCGCCCGCGGTGAGGGTGGCGGCGGCCAGAAGGGCGAGGGAGCGTATGCGGTTCACGTGGGCTCCGGTGGGGGGAGGAAGGGGATGGGAGGAGCGCGGGGCGAGTGGGGGCGCCCCGGTAAAGGCCTGGCGCAGCCAAGTTGGTCCAGACCAATCCTCATGTCAAGAGTCTTTGCAATGTGGCTGGAAATGCTCGATCGTCCGATCCCTGTTGTCCGGGTTTCCCGCCACCTGTGACACGTGCTTGCCGCACGGGTATTTCCAAGCCCCTGCCCTGCCAGCGGTGACGCGGATATGGTGCTGAGGCAAGGGGGAAGAGCGTCGATCGTTTGCGGTCGCGCAGCGTGTGCGTGTGTGCGACGGCTCCGCGAACGGCCGTGGCGCACGGGGTGAACGGGGGGATTCGCGTGCCGACCGCCATCGCTGTCACCAGCGCCGATCTGGTCCTTCCGGCCCCCGACCGGCACACGCCCGGCGCCGCCGTGCTGCCCCCGCCCGAACAGCTCGACCTCGCGGGCACGCTCGCCCAGACCAACGCCCTGCTGGAGCGCCACGGCCATCTCGTGGCCGTCGTACCGGCCTGGCTGCCGCGGGTCACCGTCCAGCGGCTGCACACCGTGCGCGCCATCCTCGAAACCGACCGGATCGCGCTCCTCGACATCGATCTGCCGCCGCTGGGCACGGCTCTGCTGGTACGTCAGCTGCGCCAGCTCAGCGTCTGCGATTTCAGCCCCGGAGTCATCGCCTCCGCGGCCCGGCTGCTGTCCCACTACATCTACGCGGGCGCCCTGCTGGGCTCGGTCGCCAAACTCGACCGGATCCCGGTCGGGCTCAAGGCGCACGCCCGGTCCTGGTCGCCGAGCGCCCAGTTCGCCGTACTCGCCCATCCGACGCCGCACCTGGCCAGGCTGGGCGGTTCGGGCGGCTCCGGCGGCCCGGGCCGGTCGGGCCGGTCGGGCCGCTCCGGCGCGGCGCACGGGGGCGGGGCGGCCGTCGTGCCCGCCGGGCCCGAGTTCGCCACCCACCTCACCTTCGCCCGCGGCCAGCTCGCCTCCGACTGGGTCGCGGCCGAACTCGGGCCCGCCTGGCAGGTGCAGGGGGTCATGGAGAACCCGCTGCCCGCCGCCTCGCCCGGCTGGTGGGGCACCCAGAAGCTGGTCGAGTTCGCCGCCGGCATCCCGGACCTCTCCGTCCTCTACCAGCTCGTCTCCTCGGTCCGCCGCGAGGAGTGCCGCTGGTGCGGCTTCGAACTCATCGGCGACCGCTGCGGATTCTGCGCCGCACCGCTGAACGCACCGCCCCCGCCGGCCGCCCCGGCGAGCACCGCCCGCTCCAGACCCTGACCGATCCGGCCCGACGAACGAACGAAGAACGGCGAGGTAGTACGGACCATGAACTCACGCCAGCGCCGCGGCGTCATTCTGCTGCTCCTGTCGGTCCTGTGCGCCCTGGGGGCCTTCGCCGGAGTCCTCGTGGTGATCGGCGACGTCAACTCCAAGGTCGGGGCGGAGGTCGTCGCGTACCGCGTCAAGGGCGACATCGCCCCGTACAGCCCGCTCACGGCCGCCCAGTTCGAGGAGGTCACGGTCCCCAAGCGGTGGCTGTCGGACACCGCCGTCACCGACCTCGGCGCACTCAAGGACAAGATCGCGCTGACCACCCTGAAGAAGGGCTCGCTGCTCCAGGCCGACATGTTCGTGGACCGGCCCCAGCTCCAGCCCGGTGAGCAGGAGATCGCCATCATGATCGACGCGGCGACCGGCGTGGCCGGCAAGATCACCTCCGGCGCCAAGGTCAACATCATCGCCACGTTCAAGGGCGCCAAGGACACCGACCCCTCCCGCTCGGTGATCATCGTCGCCAACGCCCGGGTCCTGGGCGTCGGCAAGCTCACCGCCCTGGAGAAGAACAGCGAGCGCAACGGCCCGGCCGAGGCCGTCCCGATCACCTTCGCCCTGAACACCAAGGACACCCAGCGCGTCGCCTACGCCGAATCCTTCGCGGAGCACGTCCGCCTGGCCCTGGTGGCCCCCGGCACCGACTCGGCCCCGAGCCCCGGCGACCGTACGTACACCCTCGACGGGGACAAGTGAGGCGGCCCGGATGACCACCCGAATCCTCCCCGCGGCCGGCGACCCGGACGCCGCGCGCGCCCTGGTGACCCTGCTGAGCCAGCTGCCCGACTCCGAGCCGGCCGTCCCCGTCCCCGACTCCACCACCCTGCTCGACACGCTGGCCCGGCTCGCCGCCGAGTCGATCGACGAACTCCCCGAGGTCGTCCTCGTCCACGAGCGCATCGGACCCGCGCCCGCCCTGGAACTCATCCGGGAAGTGGCCCTGCGCTTCCCGGCCGTCGGCGTGGTCCTCGTCAGCTCCGACGCCGGACCGGCCCTGTTCTCCGCGGCCATGGACTCGGGCGCGCGGGGCCTGATCGGCCTCCCGCTCACCTACGAGGAACTGGCCGCCCGCGTCCAGGCCGCCGCCCAGTGGTCCGTGGGCGTACGCCGCCACCTCGGGCGGGGCGCGGCCGAGGCCCCGTCCGGGCCCGGCGGGCGGGTGGTCACCGTCACCGGGGCCAAGGGCGGCGTCGGCACCACCTTCACCGCCGTGCAGTTCGCGCTGGCCGCGGCCGCCTCGGGGCGGCGTACCGCACTGGTCGACATGGACCTCCAGGCGGGCGACGTCGGCTCGTACCTCGACGTGCAGTTCCGGCGCTCGATCGCCGACCTCGCCGGGATCCAGGACATCTCGCCGCGCGTCCTCCAGGACGCGGTGTACGACGACCGCACGGGCGTGGCCCTGCTGCTGGCCCCGGCGGACGGGGAACGCGGCGAGGAGGTCGACGAACGGGCCGCCCGGCTCGTCGTCGCCGCGCTGCGCGCCCGCTACGAGCTCGTCGTCATCGACTGCGGGACGCAGGTCACCGGCGCGAACGCCGCCGCGGTGGAGACGGCCGACGTGGCGGTGCTGGTCACCACCCCGGACGTGGTCGCGGTGCGGGCCGCGAAGCGGATGGTCCGGATGTGGGAACGGCTCCAGGTGCGCAAGGCGGAGGACACCACCATGGTCGTCAACCGCTGGACCAAGCACACCGAGATACAGCCCGCCCTGATCGAGAAGATCACCAAGACCCGGGCCGCCCGCACCGCCGTCCCGGCGGCCTTCAAGGAACTCCAGGCGGTGGTGGACGCGGGCCGGGTCCAGGACCTCGACAACCGCTCCACGGTCAAGCAGGCCCTGTGGGCCCTGGCGGGCGAACTGGGCCTGCTGTCGCCGCCGGAGGCCCCGGGCCCGCAGCCCACCGGCGCCTCGCTGGCGGTCCGCGCCGCGGGCCCGGTGGCCCGCCTGCGCCGCGGCCGGGAGGGCTGAACCATGTCGCCACGGAGAGGGACGCGGGACCGGAACCGGGACCGGGACCGGGACCGGAACCGGGACCAAGGCCGGGACCGGGGCCAGACGGCGATCGAGTTCGTCGGCACGGTGCCGTTGATCCTGCTGCTCGTGGCGGCGGTGTGGGAGTGCGTCCTCATCGGCTACGCGTTCTCCCTGGCGGGCAACGCGGCGGACGAGGCGGCCCGGGCGGGGGCGGTGCACGGGCCCCAGGAGTGCGTGACGGCCGCGGCGGAACACGTCGGGTCCGCGTGGAAGCTCGAGGTGCGCTGCGAGAAGCGCGGCGACATCTTCTGGAGCAAGGTCACCCTGGCCGTTCCCGTCTTCCACCCGGGGCTCAACTTCGGGGGAATCCACGGTACGGGCGGCGCGGCCCTGGAGAAGGAGGCGGAGTGACATGAGACGGCGCTTTCGCTCCGACTCCGACCGTGGCCAAGTGGCCATCGAGTACATCGGCTTCGTGCCGGTCCTGCTGTTCGTCGCGCTCTGCGCCATCCAGCTGGGCTGGGTGGCGTACGTACACGAACAGGCCGACACGGCGGCCCGTACGGCGGCCCGCGTGGAAGCCCGGAAGGGCAGCGGCGGGGCCGCGGCGGGCGTCGCGGCCGTCAGGGAAGGGATCGGCGCCACCGTCGAGGTGACCAAGAACGCCGACGCGGTCACCGCCGTCGCGACCATCCCCATCAACTCGATCATCCCCGGCCTCACCTTCGACGAGCCGGCCAAGGCCACCGCCGTCATGCCCAACGACGACCCGAAGGGCCCCCGACCATGAGCCTGCGTTCCCGGGTCAACACCCCCGACGACCGCCACAGCCCGCGCGAGGACGGCCGCCTGGTCTCCTCGTACCGCGCCAAGCTGCTGGAGGAGATCGACCTCGCCGAGATGTCCGCGCTCGCGCCCGCCGAGCGCCGGGCGCGCCTGGAGCGCGTACTCGGCCACATCATCAGCCGCGAAGGGCCCGTACTCTCCACCGTCGAGCGCGCGCAGCTGATCCGCCGCGTCGTCGACGAGGCCCTCGGCCTCGGCGTGCTCGAACCGCTCCTCGAAGACCCGTCGATCTCCGAGATCATGGTCAACGGGCCCGACCAGATCTTCGTGGAGCGGGCCGGCCGCGTGGAGCAGCTCCCGCTGCGCTTCGCCTCGCACGAGCAGCTGATGCAGACCATCGAGCGCATCGTCTCCACCGTCAACCGCCGGGTCGACGAGGCCAATCCGATGGTCGATGCCCGGCTGCCCAGCGGCGAGCGGGTCAACGTCATCATCCCGCCGCTGTCCCTGACCGGCGCCACCCTCACCATCCGCCGCTTCCCGCGGGCCTTCACCCTGCACGAGATGATCGCCCTCGGCTCGCTCGACGAGCAGATGCTCCTGCTGCTGTCGGGGCTGGTCGCGGCGAAGATGAACCTGATCGTCTCGGGCGCCACCGGCACCGGCAAGACCACCCTCCTCAACGCCCTCTCCGGCCTGATCCCGGAGGGCGAGCGCATCATCACCATTGAGGACTCCGCCGAGCTCCAGCTCCAGCAGGCGCACGTCATCCGCCTCGAATCCCGCCCGGCGAACGTCGAGGGCAAGGGCCAGATCACCATCCGCGACCTCGTGCGCAACTCCCTGCGCATGCGCCCCGACCGCATCATCGTGGGCGAGGTCCGCGGCGGCGAGACCCTCGACATGCTCCAGGCCATGTCCACCGGCCACGACGGCTCCCTGGCCACCGTGCACGCGAACAGCTCCGCCGACGCCCTGATGCGCCTGCAGACCCTCGCGTCCATGTCGGAGGTCGAGATCCCCTTCGAGGCGCTCCAGGACCAGATCAACAGCGCCGTCAACGTGATCGTGCAGCTGACCCGCTTCGGCGACGGCTCGCGCCGCATCACGGAGATATCCGTCCTCGAATCGCACGGCCGCGAGGCCTTCCGGATCACGACGGTCTGCCGCTTCGCGGCCCAGCCGATGGGGGCGGACGCCCGCGTCCACGGTTACTTCGAGTACTACCCGCTGCCCCGGTTCATCGCGGAGCGCCTCTACATGAACAACCAGCCCATCCCGCAGGCCTTCGGGGTGGCCCGGCCGGACGGCGACCCGCTCACCGACCCCCTCACCGGCCCGTTCACCACCCCCCGCGTCACCCGGACCGCCCTGTGAACCCACTCGTCCTCCTCACCCTCGGCGCCACGCTCCTGGCCGGCCTGCTGGTCGTCCTGGGCGCACACGCCTACGCGGCGGGCCGCGCCCAGCGCGCCGCGCTCATCGAACGGCTCTCGGCGACCGGGGCGCCGGTGGCCGGGGGCAGGCGGCGGCGCTTCGCCGGCGTCGACCGGCGGCTGCGCAAGACGAAGCTGGGCCGGCGCATCGAGATCAAGCTCGCGGTGACCGGACTCGACCTGACGGTCGGGGAGTTCTTCGTCTACATGTGCGCGGCGATCGCCGGCACCTGGCTGGTCGCCGCCTCCTTCCTGGCCCCGTTCTTCGGCCCGGTGGCCGGCCTGATCGGCCTGTGGGCGGCGAACGCGTTCCTCAACTGGCAGCGGACCCGCCGCACCGAGCGGTTCATCAACCAGCTGCCCGACCTGGCCCGCATCCTCGCCAACGCCACCCAGGCCGGGCTGGCGCTGCGTACGGCCATCGGCATGGCGGCGGAGGAACTGGAGGCCCCGGCGGGCGAGGAGCTCGCGCGGGTCGCCAACCGCCTCGCCGTCGGCCACTCCATCGAGGAGTCCCTGGGCGAACTGACCGAGCGGCTCCCCTCGCGGGAGCTGGTCGTCCTGGTCTCCACCCTCGTCCTGTCGGCCCGGGCGGGCGGCACGATCGTGGAGAGCCTGCGCAACCTCACGGTGACCCTGGAGCAGCGCAAGGAGACCCGCCGCGAGATCCGCACCCAGCTCTCGCAGGTCACGGTGACGGCGTACCTGGTCCCGGCCATCGGCCTGGGCTCGCTGCTCCTGGTGGACATGATGATGCCGGGCGCGCTGGACCGCATGACGGGCGCTTTCGTCGGCCAGACGGCGGTCCTGATCTCCCTCGGCCTGTTCAGCCTGGGCTTCATCCTCATCCGCCGCCTGTCCAAGATCGACGTGTGAGGGGGCTGCCGTCGTGATCGCTCTTCTCCTGGCCGTGGCCGTGGCGCTGTCCGTGTTCGGCGTCTTCCACGGGATCCGGCTCTACCGGGCCGACGTCAAACTGCCGACCGACCTCGCGCTGGCCCTGGAGGTCGGCGCCACCCGCACGACGGCCGTCGGCTCGCTGGTGGACCGGATGGGCATCCGCTGGGCGCCGGCCGTCCTGCGCGTCATGGGACCGGGCCGGGTGGCGCGCAAGCGCCGCCAGATCGACATGGCGGGCAACCCGGCGGGCCTGACGATCGACCGGTACGCGGCGCGCCGCGCGGTGTACGGGGCCCTCGGCGCGCTCGGCGCCTTCTCGATGCTGATCAACGGGCAGCTCGTACCGGCCCTGCTGATGGTGGCCTTCGGCCTGTTCTGGATCGAGGTCGGGCTGTGGTCGGCGATCCGCGTCCGCCGCGACCACATCGAGCGGACCCTGCCGGACTTCCTGGACGTGCTCGCGGTCGTGGTGAGCGCGGGGCTCGGCTTCCGGCAGGCGCTGGAGCGGGTGGCGCACAAGTACGAGGGCCCGTGGGCGGACGAGATCCGGATCACCCTGCAGCAGATGGACATGGGCGTCAGCCGCCGCCAGGCCTTCGACGAACTGCGCCGCCGCAACGACAGCGAGCAGGTCGCGCAGTTCGTGACGGCCCTCCAGCAGGGCGAGGAACTCGGCTCCCCGATCGTCGACACGCTGATCGCGATCGCGGACGACATGCGGCGTACGGACGCCCAGAACGCCCGGCGGCGCGCGGCCCGGGCCGTCCCGAAGGCCACGTTCGCCGTCACCATGTTCATGCTGCCGGGCACGCTCATCCTGCTGGTGTGCGGCTTCGTCTACGGTGCGAACGTCGACTTCGACGCGCTGTTCGGGGGTGGCTGAGCCGTGGCCGCCCGACTGAGCGTGCTCATCGCCGACGGCAACCCGGTCATCAGGGCGGGCCTGGCGGCGATCCTGTGCGCGGCCGGGGACATCGAGGTCATAGCCCAGGCGGGCGACGGCCGCGAAGCCCTGAGCCTGACCCGCCGGCACGCCCCGGACGTGGTCCTGCTGGACGTCCGGATGCCGGGGGTGGACGGCATCTCGGCCCTGCCGCACCTCGTACAGCTGGCCCCGGTCCTGATGCTGACGTACAGCCGCGAGTCCGAGATCGTCCGCGAGGCCCTGCTGCTGGGCGCCGGCGGCTACCTGGTCCACGGCGAGTTCACGGCCCCCGACCTGCTCCGCGCGGTCCGCGACGCCCCGGAAGGCCGCCCCCACTTCACCCCGACGGCGGCGAACGCCCTCCTCACCGAACTCCGAACCTCTTCGCAACAGCAACGAACTGTGGCACCCTCGTCTGAGCGGATGCACAACTCTGTTGTCTTCGGGCTGAGTTCGCGGGAGGTGGAGATCATGGATCTGATCGCGTCCGGGATGAACAACCAGCAGATCGCCGCCGCCTGCTTCATCAGCGAGAAGACGGTCAAGAACCACATCAACCGCATCTTCGCCAAACTCCACAGCACCACGCGCAGCGAGGCCATAGCCCGCTGGCTGGGAACCGCCCGTCCAGGAGTGTCCGGTCATGGGTAGACGGAGTGAGCAATGGGTCCGTATTTGGGCCCCGGGACCCTTGGTTACGACTGGTGACTCGCCGTACCGTCCGCAAATCGACACCGGCACCGTCCCGGGAGGGAATCCCCATGTCACACAACACGCTGCTGAAGGCCGCCGTGGAGGCGCGCATCAGGGTGAACGGGTGGGCGGACACGGCCATGACGAGGATTCGCCAGCGGCAGGAAGGGCACGACCGCGGTCAGACCGCCTTCGAATACCTGGGCATCATCCTGGTGGTCATCGTGATCATCGGAGCGATGATCGGCACCGGGATCGGGCAGCTGATCGTCGACAAGATCAAGGCACAGGTCGGACTCATCAAGGCCGGCTGATTCGAGAAGTGGCCCGCAGGCGCGTCGGTGATCAAGGGCAGGCCTTCCCCATCTACGTGGTGGCGGTGACGGGCCTGCTCTTCGCTGCCTTCGTGTTCTTCGCGGTCGGGCAGGCCTCGGTGCGCCGAAGCGACGCGCAAGGCGCTGCCGACGCGGCGGCCCTGGCAGGCGCCAGAGAAGCGCGAGACGACGTGTTGACCGGCCTCGACCTCGGCACGTTGAAGCCTGAGGACTGGGATCAGCTACTGAAGGGGAAGCTCCTCACCAGTAGGGCTGCCTGTGCCGCTGCCGCCGATTTCGCGGCCAGGAATGACGCCAAGGCCGGATGCGAGCCTTCGATGCCCCGTGTCACCGTCACCGTGACGACGAACAAGTCGGTCGGAAAGTCCGTGGTTCCGGGCACCGACGGCATGCACGGAACCGCCAGTGCCACGGCTCTGATCGAGCAGCTCTGCGAACTCGGCTCCGCACCTCAGCCCAGTGCCACGCCCCAACCAGGTGGTGGCAGCACGCCGCAACCGACCTCGGCACCTCCACTGGACCCGATCAAACTGCAATGCAAGGGCGGGAAGCCCATTCAGATCGACCCGTTGAACCCTGGATCGTTGCGCACGCTGGCGCGGAGTCTGTTCAGCGTGCGTTTGGTCGACTGACAGCGAACAAGAGACAAGGAAGCGGCGTACATGAGCATTCGGCACACGGTGAAGGCCCGTGGGGGAGCGGCCGTAGCGGTTGCGGCGGTCTTGGCCCTCACGTTGGCCGGGTGTGGTGGCGACGACGGGAAGCCGAACGCGAAGGAAGCCGAGAAGACCGCGTCACCGCAGGCTCAGGGCAGCCCTTCCGCTCCGAGCCCCGCGGGCAGCCAGAGTTCCGCACCGCCCCCAGTCCTCGCCACGGTGAACGGTGAGAGCGGAATCGTTTTGACGATCAACTCCGTGACGCGTGACGCGGGCGGATTCGTGACGATCAACGGGCAGATCAAGAACACCGGCAACCAGCAGTTCGTGAAGACCAGCGCCTGGCGGGGAGCCGAGCGCGACCTTTCGGGAAGCGGTGAGTCCGTGGCCGGAGCGACGCTGGTCGACAAGGCCGGGAAGAAGCGCTACTACGTGCTGCGCGACACAGACGGGCGGTGCCTCTGCACCACGGGTGTGGCCGGAATCGACGCAGGAGCAACCGTCCCGTTCTTCGCGCAGTTCCCCGCACCACCTCCGACCACTACGGACGTCGAGTTCAGTCTCCCGACGTTCGCTACGGCTGCCGTCAAAATCTCCGGGTGACCCCATGACAAAAAGCCACCGCACCACCGCCGCCACGGCCGTCGTCGGTCTCGTCATCGCCGGTGCCCACTTCGTCGGCGGGGGCACCGCCCACGCCGACGAGGTCAAGCCGTCCGTACCCCCCGGCGCAGAGCCATCGGCATCCGCCCCCGTCCCCATCGACTCCAGCTCACCCGGCCTGAAGATCCCCCAGGGCGGCACCCTCGCCCCCGCCAAGGTGCTCGACATCGCCGAGGTCGTCGAAGACCTCGGCGGGGAGCAGCGCCGGCAGGAGACCAACCAGACGGTCATGATGGCGCTGCAGTCCGAGGTCCTGTTCCCCGAGGACAGCGCCGTCTTCAACGCCCAGGCCGCCGCCCGCATACAGGCCATCGCCGCCGAGATCAACACGCAGAAGGCGACCCGCGTCCGCGTCTTCGGTTTCACCGACGACCAGGGCAGCTACGAACACGGCAAGGAGCTCTCCAAGCAGCGCGCCGACGCCGTGCAGGCCGAGCTGGCCAAGACCGTCACCAACCCCAGCGTCGTCTTCGACGTCCGCGGCTACAGCGAGGACTACCCGATCGCCGACAACGGCACCGAAGAGGGCCGCAAGAAGAACCGCCGCGTCGAGATCACCTTCCCCCGCACCGCGGGCGGCTGACCCCGACGCGGCCTCGGGGTCGGCCGCCCGGCAGGTGATCCGCCGGCCCCTCTCCTTACCCTCGAGCCATGAACGTGTTCGAGGGCGCTGACGGCCGGCAGCTGGAGATGACCAACGGCGGCACCGCCGTGTTCGTGGACGTGCTGACGCTCGCCGTGTCCACGCTGGCCCGCGAGCCGTGGGACTTCCGCTTCGCCGCCCTGCTGACGCGCCAGGACCAGAACGTGATGGGCCGCGGGATGGTCGGCTTCGGCCTGGCGGAGCTCGACTGGGGGGACACCCCGCAGGAGCGGGCCGCGGCCAAGGGGTTTCTGCTGCGCGTCCTCGACCTGGCGCTGTCCCGCCACCGGTGGGAGGAGCTGACGTACGAGCCGCCCCGGGCCGAGGGGTACCTGCGTACCTACCGGACGATGGTGTTGGACTTCGACCCGGCCGCCGCGAGGACCGGCGCGGGCGTCCTGCCCGGGCCGGACCAGGCCGCGGTGGCCTCATGCGTACGTCACCGCGTGCTGGGCGGGCTGCCGGTCTGGGAGGACTGCGTGTTCTGCACGGCCGGGGTCTGAGCGTCTGCGACCCGCCGCGCCCTGGGGCCCGGTCGTGGTCCCGTCCGGGCGCCGGCGCCGGCACCCGCGGTTTGTCATAGGTGCGTCACAACCGGCTCGTTGCTGGTTGCAGGAGCGATGTAGGTTGGCTGACGTAGGCATACTTACGATCATCGTTTGGCTGTACGGGGGTGTGGGATGAAGTTCGACATGGGGACGCAGGTTCTGACGAATCTGATGTCGGGGTCGCGGAACTCGAATACGGATCTGGGTTCGC
>NZ_JBHXNP010000146.1:0-17535 GCF_042719495.1 Streptomyces sp. NPDC058525 | reverse complement strand
GATCCGGACCGAGACCCGGACCGGACCCGGACCGAGCGGGACCGCCGGACCACAGGACCGCACGGAAACCCGGACCGGACCCAACCCGGACCAGACCGACACCCCCACCGGACCGCCCCGCCCCAGACCGAAACCCGGACCGGACCCGGACCGGACCCGGACCGCCGGACCACAGGACCGCACGGAAACCCGGACCGGACCCAACCCGGACCAGACCGACACCCCCACCGGACCGCCCCGCCCCGGACCGAAACCCGGACCACGTCAAACCCGGACCGACCCAGCTCGCCCCCGGACCGTCCGGGCAAAGGTGCATGCCGGACGGTCGGCCCGCCGGACCGGACCGCGTCGCCTGTCCGAGGCCCAGGTCGTCGAGCTGGTCCTCCCGGACGTCCCCGCAGTCCTGGCGGCCGAGGGGAACGAGCAGATCACCAGAACGCAGCTGCGAGGCATCATGCGCGCCCGCGGAATCCCCCTCGGCAACGAGCACATCGGTCCCGTCCTGACCGCGCTTCGGGCCGCCACCGCTCCCACCACATCCTCCGAAGGAGCCACCCGCCGATGAACACGTGCGACCGATTCACCGACCTGAAGGCCGGATACGAACGCGACATCACGTTCCTGCGCAACCACGCCACCCGTCACGCGGGCAGCACCGCCTCGAAGTCGAGCACGCGTCACGCCCTGGCCGTGAAGCAGAACATGGCCAAGGCCCTCACCCGCCATTACACGGGCTGCCCCCTGTGCGGGTGAGCTGCACCCCTGCCCGTACGGCGGCTCGGACCAGCACTCGGGCCGCCGCCCCGTTCCCGCACCTCGTCTCCCGGAAGGAGCCGAAACGCCGATGACCTCAGCTGAGAACCCGCGCGAAGCGGGTCAGGACCAGCCCGTCAGACCGGCCGAGTCCCCCGAACGTGACCACCGTTCGCCTGACACCAACTCGCTCCCAGGAGGAGCAAGTTATCCCTTTGGACACTCCACCATCGGCGGAGTGTCCAAAGGGTTCCCTGCCCCTGGGGGGCAGGGCCTCGTCCGGCGCCGGGGGACGCCTGACGAGGAGGCTGCGACCAAGGACGGATCGCAGCCAGGAGGGGACCAACAGCCCACGCACGAAACCGCATCTGCCGCGCCCGCAGCAGCCCGTACGCGACGCCGTACGTACAAGCGCCGTCAGCGCCCCAACGTGTGCAGCGTCCGTATGAGCGACGACGAGCTCGTGCTCGTCGCGACCGCTGCCAAGACAGCCGGCGTCACCCTCGCCGGCTTCTTCGCCCGCGCCGCCCTCACCGCCGCCCGCGATCCGCAGACCAGCGCCGCGGCCATCGCAGGGCGCCGCGAGATGGTCGCCGAGCTGTTCGCTGCCCGCCGGCACCTCGGACAGATCGGCAACAACCTGAACCAGCTGACCCGCGCGATCAACTCCGGTGCCCAGCCGCCCGACGCCCAGCTCGACGCCGTACTCGACGCGGTCCACGGCGCCTCCGCTCGTGTCCAGGGCGCCACCGACCACCTCCTCGAACACACCTAGGACTCCACACCACCATGGTCCCGAAGATCCACAAGCGCGGGCAGCGCACCATCGGCCTCCTCTACTACTTGTACGGGCCGGGCAAGGCCGAGGAGCACGTCGACCCGCACCTGGTGGCTTCCTGGGACCATGGCGCCCCCGACCCCGGCCGCGATGCCGAGGTCACGTACAAGCAGCTCCAGCAGCTCCTCGATCAGCCCCTGGCCCTGCTCGCCGAAGACGAACGGCCGGCGAAGCACGTGTGGCACCTGTCGGTGCGCAACGGCCCCACCGACCGGACCCTGTCCGACGAGGAATGGGGCGACGTCGCCCGCCGCATGGTCGCCGCCGCCGGCATCGACGACCCCGGCCAAGGCTCCGGCTGCCGCTGGGTCGCCGTACGGCACGCGGACGACCACATCCACATCCTGGCCACCCTGGTGCGTGAGGACGGCAACCGGCCGGACCTCGGCTTCGACGCCGTCCGCGTCCAGGCCGAAGCCCGCCGTCTGGAAGAGGAGCTGGGGCTGCGCCGTCTCAACCCCGGTGACGGCACCGCCGCCAAGCGGCCCACCAGCGCCGAACGCCACAAGGCCGCACGCCAGGGCCGCGAGCGCACCGCCCGCGAGGAACTCCGCGAGACTGTCCGACGGGCTGTGGCCGGAGCCGAGAGCGAGAAGGAGTTCTTCGACCGCCTGGGCGCCGCCGGCGTTCTGGTGCGCACGCGCGTCGCACCGTCCGGTGACCTCCTGGGGTACACGGTCGCGCTGCCCGGAGACGTCAACGCCCAAGGGGAACCGGTCTTCTACCCGGGCTCGAAGTTGGGCCCGGACCTGTCCCTGCCGCGGATCCGGGAGCGCTGGTCCGGCCGCCGGACCCACAGCCGGGCCGCTGAGCAGACGGTGCCGTCGGGGCCCGCATCGGCGCGGCGCCGGGCAAGCACGGCGCTGTGGCAGGCGGTGCTCGTCATGGACGGCGCGGACGACGCGGTAGCTGCGGCGTACATCGCGGCTGCCGGTGAGGTCCTGGACGCGCTCGCGAAGACGTCCGCCGCCCACACCCGGCGCGAACTGCAAGAAGCTGCCTTCGTGTTCGAGCGGGCCTCCCGCTCCCACGTGCGGGCCGAACGCGGTCATGACCGGGCTCTTCGTCAGGCTGCCCGTGACCTGGTCTACAGCGGTCCGGCGCTCGGGCGGGGGGAGGACGGAGCGACGACCGCGATGGTGATCGACGCCGTGTTCTTCCTGGTGACCGTGGCCGCGCACTGGCACGGGAAGAAGGCACACGCCCAGCAGGCCGCCGCCGCCCAGCTGGCCGCCGAGCATCTGCGCACGGCCTACCGGGCCGCCGCCGCGCAGCCGATGGGTGTGCTGGCCGTACGGGGCCGGTCGCTGGCTCTTCCGGTGCTGCGCCGCCAGGTCCTGCGGGTCCGGGAAGCATTGCCGTCGGCGTTGGCGGAGCAGGTCCTGGTGGAAGCCGGGTGGGCGGCGTTGGCGGCGACCCTGGCCGATGCCGAGGCGGCCGGGTACGACGCCACCGCCCTGCTGGCCGATGCGGCTGCCCGCCGGGAGCTGGCGAGCGCCGAGTCGGTGTCGGATGTGCTGGTGTGGCGGCTGCGCCGCGCCGCGGACCTGCCGGCCGACGCCCAGACGGCGCGCCTGCCCGACGGCGAATCCGTCCGGTCGGACCCCGCCGGGCGGAAGGCCGGGAACCCGGCCGCGAAGGGCCCTCAGCGCCGCCGGAGATGACCTGGCTTTCAGGAATTCGTGAGTTGCCGCAAATGGGGGCAGTGGGGCACGCTTCATGACCCGCCGCCGTGTGCGGGGAGCCAACTCTGGGAGGGGAGCCCAAGTGTTCGGTCGCAGGAAGGCGAAGCAGGAGCGTGGGGAGATGGGGCCGGCGGGTGTCCCGTGGCTGGCGTACCCGGAGCCGCAGTGGCCCGAGCCCGCCCAGCCGGCGCCCGAACCCGCTCCGGCCGCTCCGGTAGTGGACGACTTCCTGCCGCCGGACTTCCGGATGGACACCGACGACGAGCTGGCCGGCCGGTTCATGCCGTGGCGCCGCCCCCTGGTCGTCGACGGTGAGGTCCGCGCCTGCCCGCAGTGCCAGGCGTACCGGGACTGGGTCATCCTGTGCACCCAGGGCCGGATCTGGCTGCGCTGCCGCGCCGGCCACGAGACCCTGGAGCCCCGCCTGGACGTGGCCTGGTACAACCGCAACAGCGGCCCGAGCAACGGCAAGTTCGGCACCCTCGAGGAGGGCCTGCGCTCCCTCGACCATTGATCCGGCACCGCGCCCCTGAACCCCCTGTATCCCTGTCCTGCCGCTCCGAGGAGGCGGCAACGGTCAGCCCACTCGCATCCGACCCAGGGAACCCGTATGCGCCTGCGCCATTCCGCCATCCTCACCAGCACCTGTCTCGGTCTCTGGGCCCTGACTGGCTGTTCCGTCCCGCCCTCCGGCAGCGCGCCCGCCGCGCCGCAGGCGGAGACGCCCGTACCTGTGCGCGTTGACCACGACGTGCTGCCGTCGGAGCGGCTGGCGGAGCGGCTGCTCACCGCCGCCGATCTCGGCCCCGGTTACGCCGCCCGCCCCGCCGCAACCATGGCTTCGTCCGAGGCGTCCGTCGAGGGTTGTCCGCAGCTGGAGCAGCTGGGCAGCGCCGTGGACAACCCGTACTCGATGTTCCCGAACCAGGGGAAGCGGGTGTTCGCCGGCCCCGGTGGCACCCAGCTGACCGAGGAGCTGTACTCCGCACCGCCCAAGGACCTTTCCGCGGGTGCCGGGCGGATCATGACCGCGATGAGCGCCTGCCCGTCGTACCAGCTGGTCACCGCCACCACCGTGGCAGAGGTTCATACCCAGGCGGTGCCGGTGCCCCGTCTCGGTGACGAGCAGTGGGGGCAGGTCGTCACCGTCACCGCCGACGGGCGGCGCACTGTCGTACAGCAGACCGTGATTCGCGACGGGGCCGTGCTCCTGGTCGTCTCCGGCAGTCCTGCGGAAGTCACGGTCCACGGGCAGACCGCCCTGGCCAAGGCCACGGCGCGCTGAGCCTCCGCTTGGTCTGTCTCTCCGCCCGACTCACGTACACGCGCTGAGGCCGGGTGGGGCGTCGGTAGGCACTGCGACGGCCCGCTGGAGTCGCACATCGATCAATGACCGTAGTGAGACGCAAAAGGCCGACGGCCGGACCCAGAGGGGTCCGGCCGTCGGCATATCAGACAGTTGGTTGCACAGTGAGCTGGCCCTCGCTGCTCTCCGGCAAGGTGTGGCGGAGCACCGGTGCGGGCGAGGCTAGAGAGCCGGCGAAGGCCGCAACGAGATCATGCGGCGTGCTGGCGGAGAACATGGCGGCCCACAGGAGTCCGGCGCCCATCCTCGGTTCGCACCATGACTGCCAACCCGCCGCTTCCCCCTCGGGATCGAGGACGAGCGGGTCGCCGTCCTGGATGCCCTCGTCCGGCAGCGTCGTGAAGGCCATGCTGGCGGCCAGCCGCGGGTCGGACATGGCGGCGGGGGTATCGATGTCGCGGACCCAGCCGCCGCCGGCCAACGCGTCGAGCACCGCCTGCGGTCCGGCGTAGCCGTGGGCGGGATCCGGGCGGTCCTCCAGGGCGAACAGGAAGTCGGTGACGACCTCGTGCGGGGTGCCGGCGGAGAAGTACGCATTCCACTGGGGAAGGCTCGCGGGAGTGGCGCGGGCAGAGACCGTCCATGCCACCGGCTGGTCACCCAGGAGGATAGGCTCGTCGGCCAGTACCCACTGCGCCCAGCTCAGTGCGTCCGGAGCAACATACAGAACGGTGCTGCGAAGAACCTGCCGAGCTTCGTCGGACTCGTCGGGTTCGCGCCGGCCCCGGACGAGGGTGAGGCTGGACCAGCCCGCAGCAATGAGGTGGGAACCGACCTGGTCGGCGAGGAGGCCGTCGTCACCGGCGAGATGGCGTGGGGTGACCCAGTACGCGGGATAAGAAGAGGAATCAAGAGACGGGGGCAGAAGTGCTCCTTGTCGTCAGGGGGTTTCGCGGCTCGCGCCGGCGCCGGAGACGGCGCGCAGCCGCCGTCCACGGGGCGGCGGCTCAACCGGAGGCATCCAGGTAAGGGCCTCGGCGACCGGCCTGGGGAGGTACCCGTACTGCACCGCCTGCGCGTCCTCGGCTAGGTAGACGATCGGTAGGCCGTCCTGGTCCGTGTCCGCGGTCACGGTGCCCATCTTGTGGGCCATGGGAACGAAGGGGTTGATCCCGAGCCGGACACGGGCGGAGGGGTCCGCCATGGACAGGTGTTTCATCAGCTCGGCGACGGTCATCTCGGCGCCGGGCTCGAGTTCGGGGGCCACGGTTCTCCTCACGGGCGGAAATCGCTGTGGTGGATGCGGATGTGCACCGCACGGCCTGCGGGAGCAGACCACGGGGGAAGAAGAGCCGCCAGAGGACGGGAGGCGAGGATCCCGGCCGCAAGGCGGCGTGGGTGCTACAGTCGGCGAGCGGTGGCGAGCACCTCGGAAACGGTGGCGGCCACGAGCCGTGCAGGGGTTTGCGGATCGAAGACGACGCGGTAGCCGGGAACCTTCGCGGTGCCGGTGACGGCGAGGACCCAGCCCTCCTCCTCGGCTCCGGGCCGTCCGTCGGGAAACCAACCGAGATACAGCCGTCCGTCAGCCGAAGAGATGTGGGTGTCGGCCCGGTCATCGACGATGAGGTTGAAGTCGCCGTTCGCCTCGGGGAAGCAGTCGATGACCTCGGTCGGCTGCCCCGGCCCCAGAAGCCAGCTATGCAAGCGCAACTTCTCGATCGTGGTGCGGAACCCGGCGTTCGATAGCTCCACCGTCACAAGCATCACCTCTCTGACCTGGGAAAATTCCGAATCTTGGGGAAGGTCGTCTAGGTTGACATGCACTGCAACGCTGCACCAGTCCTTGCGGGATCTTTCCTGTCTGCCACCGGCGAACTTGGCCTTGGGTAGGTGCTGTAGGTTCTCGGACTTCCCCGCGATCTAGCCGATCAGGGCCGCGAAACTGTCCTGCCAGCGGGCAGGAGACCACGATCAACAGCCGACGTACCAGTAGCCTCATCTGGTGACGACTTTCGACTGGTGCCGACACTGCGGCAACCACGGGCCGATGACCGAGGAGCACCTTCCGCCAAGAGCCGCGGGCAACCAGTCGCCCATCACCATGTACGACGAGCAAGGCGGAGCGCTGACGGTACTTCGGAGCTTCGAGCGCGGCCACACGATTCCGTCGCTCTGCGAGGCTCACAACAACAAGGCCAGTCAGCGAGGCCTGCCAGAGGCGTACGCGCTCTGGAGGAATGACACCATCGGCCACCTTCAGGAAGCTGCTGCGGCGTTCCACCATGTCAGTGGTCAGCCGCACAACGACCTGTTCTTCATTGCCGCCAGAGAGGGCGGCGCCTTCATGCTGCCGATGGAGCACGGCACAAAGCTCGGCTCAGAGCACATCACGAACTTGAATCCCGGCAAGATCGTTCGCCAGGTACTCGGCATGATGCTAGCCGTACAAGACACGCGCTACCTGCTGGATGCGCAGCCGCGGTTGGCCACTGCATACCACTCAGACGAGCCGACGTCGATCGAACCGTTCGCGCTGCACGTGGCGCTCGCCGACTCCGGCCTGTGCTACTTCCGAAACGTCGTGCGATCCGTGTCGGTCGGCCTCACCGGTCAGGGCACGAGCAGCACCGAGTTCTGGGCCGTCTCCTTCCCACCGTTCCTTATCTTCTTGACCAGTGGGCCGACGGCGCCCATCGAGGCAACTCGTATCGACCACTGGCTCGAATACCCGGTGGGCCGCGCGTTCACTAAGCGTGATCGGAAAGTACGCTACCCGATTGCCGACCCGCGCGAGCTACTTGTTGCCAAGCTCTACCAAGCCCGGCTGACGCTCGAAGAGATGGGTGGTTAATGCTGCAGCCCCGGACGGCCTGACCCCCCTGACTTGCCCAAGGAATCAATCTGGGCACGCGTGCTCACGTCGGCGTCTTGTCATGTCGATCACGGATGGCGGAGGATCAACCTCCGCGCGCACTTGCGCCCTGTCCCGAGGGGGGACTTCCTTGTTGCTTGCCCAGTCCTTGGGAACCACGGCCCTCCAGATCTTCCCGATCGCGGCTGCGACGACCGTACTGTTTACGTATCTACTGTCCGGGGTGAATGCGCGCCGCACGGAGTTCGGCAAGGCGGAGGCCGCCGCCGAGGTCGAGCTGCGCAAGGTCGTCCAGGCCATGCGCAACGAGGTCGAGTACGCGCACGCGGTGCTGACGGCACGCAGTACCTACGAACCGCGGCCGTTCTCCGGCGAGCGCCTGGAGATGTTTGCCGCGAAGGCGGTTGAGCAGGCTCGGAACTTGCGGAAGCGCAAGCAGCGGAAGGTCCGTCAGGCCCTGGTGGTGCTGATCGGCGAGTGGCGAGTACGGATGGCCGAGGACATCGGGGGCGCGATACTCGCGCACTCGGGGCAGATGGACGAGGCCAGCGTGGCTGGAGTGCCACATCTGAGTCCAGCCGACGCGCAGCGCGGTTGGTACACCACGTACGCAGGAAACGGCGGCGAGATTGGCGAGGCGGTGCTGTTCGAGCTGTCCCAGGCTCAGCTACCGGCCGATGTGTACCCGAAGGCGATCGCGGCCCTGGACCAGCTACTGGCCACGGTGGACGCCACGGTGGGATTGAACGGTCGCCCCTGATCCGCCTCGCACGATGACGGGACGGAACACAGACAGCCCCGGGAACCTGGCTGGTTCCCGGGGCTGATGGTGGTGAGGTTAGTTGTCGTCGGTGCGCCGGTGCTGGCCGGTGCCGGTCTCGCTCTCGTCATTCTTGCGGCGGCGTGCGGCGTAGACGGCGCCGCCTCCTGCGGCGAGGAGGAGGCCGCCGATTGCCAGGAGCCATCCATTGGTGCTGTCGGCGCCGGTGTGGGCGAGGGAGCCTTCGGGCTTGGCGTCGGGTGCGGTGGGGGTCGAGGTGGCGGTGCCTATCTCCGGGCTGCTGGAGGGGGATGCGGCGTCGGTCGGCTCCCCGGTGCCGGTCGAGGACGAGCTGGTCGGCGTGGGCTGGGCGGTGGGGTCGGCGGTGGGCTTGGCCGTCGGCTTCCCGGTCGGTTCCTCGGTGGGCTTGGTCGTGGCCGCGTTCGTGAAGGCCGCGTTGGTCTCGGCGCCGGGCTTGGCCATGATCTCGACCGGGGTGGTCTCCAGCCGGTAGCCGTCCGGGGCCTTGGTCTCGGTGGCGGTGTAAGCGCTGCCAGTCTTCTTGCCGACGGGGAGGGGGGCCTTGGCGGTGCCGTCCGGGCCGGTGGTGAGGGTGAAAGCGCCCTTGTCATCCTTGGCGTCCTTCGGGGCGATGTTGACGAGAGCTCCGGCGAGGCCCTTGTCTGTGGCTTTGTCGGTGACCTTGAGGGTGAGGCTGGCGGACCTGTACGGGTCGGTGATCGCCAGGACCTTGGGGTCACCGGGGGCGACGACGACATCCTGGTCGGGGACGGTGCCCAGCAGCGGGCTGCCGGAGGCGGTCTCCTTGAGGCGCACGACGCCGGGGGCGAGGTCGGAGAAGGTAAGGGTGCCGTCGGAGCCGGTCTTGCCCTCGGCGAGCGTCTTGCCCGCGGAGTCGAGCAGCTGGAAGGCAGCTCCGGGGACGGGCTGGCCTTCGGGGTCCGTCTTGACGATGCGCAGACCGGCCTTGTCCGCGGGTGCGGAATCGCCCTGGCCCTGGGGGGCTTCGGCGGACGGGGAGGGGGCTGCAGTGGCGGTGGTGGCCGGGCCGGCCAGGGCGGTGGCGGCGGTCAGGGCGAGCGCGGTGAACAGGAAGGGGCGGTGCTTCATGAGGGTTGCTCCGGGCGGGATCGTGCGGTGCGGGACGGTGTGGCGCGGGCTCCGAAATGCGGGCCCGGCAGCGCGAGGGGTCAGCTGGGGGCGTCGCCCGTACGGCGGCGGCGGTTGACCAGGTAGAGGCCGCCTCCTGCGGCGAGCAGGGTGGTGGCTCCGCCAGCCAGCCAGGTGGTGGCGTCGGCGCCGGTGTGGGCGAGGGAGCCGGGCGGCGTCGTCGGCGGGGTGGTGGCCGGGGGTGTCGCGGGCGGGGTGCTCGGGCTCGGCGGCGTGGTCGCGGTGGGCTTGTCGGCGAGGGTGACGGTGACGTCGGATCCGGGCCGGGCGGTGAACGCGATCGGTGAGGCGTCGAGTTGGTAGCCGTCGGGGGCCTTGGTCTCGCCGGCCCAGTAGCGGGTGCCCGCCTTGAGCGTGACGTCGAGGGGGACGGTCGCGGTGCCGTCGGTCCCGGTGGTGAGGCTGGTGATCACCTTGCCGGGGGTGTGCTTGCCGGTCTTGTCCGTCTCGTCGGCGCGGATGGCGATGACCGCGCCCGGCAGGGTCTTGCCGGTGTTCTTGTCGGTCTTCTTCACCGACAGGCGGGCCTTCTTGAACGGGTCGACGAGGTCGATGGGGTTGGCCTGGGCGGTGCGTCCGGCGGTGATCGTGATGGTCTGCTCGGGGACCAGGTCGTGGACGGGGCTCCCGGAGGAGGTCTCGCGCAGCCGGTAGGTGCCGGTGGGGAGCTTGTCGAAGACGAGGTTGCCCTGTTCATCGGTCTTGCCCGCGGCGACGTGCTTGCCGTCGGAGTCCAGGAGCTGGAACGCGGCGCCGACGAGGCGGGTGCCTTCGGGGTCCTTCTTGCGGATCGTCACGCCGCCGGTGGCCTCGCCGACGGTGACGGTGACGGAGTCCTTGACGCTGGTGGTGCCCCCGGCGAGCAGCATCCGCTGGGCGGCCGGGTTCTTGGGCGTGAGAACCTGCAGCCCGGTGGCGGGCAGCCCCTCGGCCGTTGCGGTGACGCTGGCGGTCCCGGGCTTCTCGGCGGTGAACTCCCAGGCGCCCGTGCCGTTGTCGTTCGTGGTGACCTTGCCGGAGGTGGTGCCGGAGCCCGACTCGGAGAGCGTGACGGCGACCTTGGGGACCGGCGTGCCGGCGGTGGTGGTGACCTTGACCGCGACGGTGACCTTCGTCCCGGCGGTGGTGGTCTTCACGGACGGCGTGATCTGGAGGGTGTAGGGGCCCGCGAGTTTCTTGGCCTCGGCGACGTAGCCCTGGGCGAGGGTGCGGGCGGTCGGAGAGACGACCGGATACGCCAGGCGCTGCTTCCCCCGGTCGCCGTCGAGAGCGTAGGTGCCGCCGGCCAGGTATTCGTACACCACGGCGTCGACTGCTGCGGCCTGGGCGTTGTCGCGGGTCTGCCCGTATTTGCCGATCACGTAGGCGGCCTGTGCCAGGTTCTCCTTGGTGACGGGCTTCCCTGTGACCGAGGACGTCCAGGACGGCACGGGCTGCGGGTCGCTGTAGCCTCCGGCGTCGGCCGGGCCTTTGCGTTCGGGGTCGGCGCAGTAGGTCTCGGTGTCGCCGTGGACGGCCGGGCCGGGCGGGCCGTAGGCGCCGATGTGGCTGGAGGCCGCGTGGCCTTCGGAGTCCGGGATGGTGTAGCCGGGGCCCAGTACCGCGGGGGCGTCCGGGGCGGCCACGGCCTGCGCGGGCAGCAGGGTGCCGGCGGCCAGGGCGGCGACGGCGACGGCCAGGTGAGCGGGTCGGGCGAGGCGAAGGCTCATAGGGGGAAGAGGTCCTGTCGGTGAAGAAGGGAATGAGGGTGTAGACGCTGGCGTGTCCGCGAATGCCGGGGTCGGCGGCAGCCGGGCGGGGTGATTGGCCTACCGAGCCCGGGCCGGGGAGGTCCGGGCCTGCGGCACCGGAGCCGTGAGGGGAGGCGGGCCGGTGCGTACCGGCGGGGCGCCGGGGATCCACAGGTGTACGTACTGGTCGATCGCGGCGCGCAGCCGGGTGACGTTGATACCGACCCAGGGCGCGTGCTCGCTGTGGTTCCAGTCGGTGACGGTGCCGTACCCGTCCTGGCCGGGCTTCTTGCCACGGCGGCGGTCGCGGACCTCGAAGGCGCCGTAGTCGGCGAAGCGCAGCACCGCGGTGTCGATCCGCCCCTGTTCCAGGTGTACGACCTGCAGGCGCAGCCCGTCGTAGCGCCCGGCGTAGATCGTGGGAGCGAAGTCGATACGCAGGCGCAGCGGGAGGTCCGGTACGGGTGCGGCGTAGTAGGCATCGCCCACGACGGCTGCCTCCGTGTACGGCAGCGTGAGGTGGTCGGCGAACAACTGCTCGGTGAACAGGGCCACAGGGCTTCCTCGTTGGTCGGTCAGCGCCGTGCGGCGAGGCGCGGGGGCAGGGCGGCGGAGGGGGTGGTGGCGGTGCTCCAGCGCGGAATGCTGCCGACCGGGACGGGCGGGCGGACTCCAAGGCGGGGGCGGAGGTCGCGGGGAGTCGGTACCGGCGGGCGGGGCGGCACGACGGGCTTGAGCTGGGCGCGGGCGGCGAGCTCGGGGTGGAGGCTCTCGCGCCAGCAGGCTGCGGGAGTCGGATCGGTGAAGGCTGCCGCTGTGGCGGCGATGAGGTGGGAGGGCGTACGGGGGCTGAAGGTGATCTCCGCGCGGGTGCCCCAGCCCGGCGGGCTGGCCCACAGCTGCGTCCCGTCCTCCAGGTCGCGGCGCGAGCGGTTGATGTAGAGCCCCGCGTTGCGGTCCGGGGCAGCCAGCTCCACGGTGCCGACCTCGGCGCCCGTGCGCTCCCAGCCGGCCGCGACCAGCGGTGCCACGCTGTCGGCCCAGTAGGGCGACGGGGCCGCGAGGAAGCGGTCCTGGCCGTCGGTCCAGTCCTGGGCGAGGGCGGTGGTCAGGGCCGCGACGAGCTCGGGCGGGGTGTTCTGGTTGACGATCGCGGTCCACTGGGGGCCGGAGACGGCGTCCGGCGCGGCGCTGATGGTCCACAGGTCGTAGTCGTCTCCGGCCCAGCCGATCCGGATGCGGTGGTCCGGGCTGGTCACGACGAGCTGGTGCGGGCCTTCGTCGAGGTGGTGGTGGGGCCAGTGCGCGACGGGCGCGAAGCCGGCATCGCCGTAGCCGGGTGATCCGGCGAGATATCGGGGCGTGACGTGAACATCGCCGTCCACGGGAGTATCGGTGGTTCGGGGGGCGGGTGCGGGCAAGGGCGTCTCCTGGCGGAAGGGGTGGCGGTCAGCGGGCGGCGAGGGCAGCGGTGGCGGCGAGTACCGGGCGGGGCACGATCGCGGAGGGCAGGACGACGTCCGGCCTGCGGATGGCGGCCAGGTCGGCGAGGACCTCGCGCTTGGCCTGGGTGCGCAGGGCCGGGGTGAAGACGTCCTCCTCGAGCCTGCCGTCCGCGGTGGCATACGGGCGGAGCCGGGCCAGGATGCGGGCGGCGGCGGCCGGGTGCTCGGCGACGAGGCGGTCGAGGGCCGCGTCCAGGGCCTGGAATCGCAGGTCGCGGTCGGGAGCGGCGCGGCGCCGGTCGGTGACCGTCCCCGCGTACTGGTGGATCAGGCGGGTGTGTTCGGCCCGTCGCTGCCAGATCGCGACCAGGAACCGGCGCGCGTTGAGGATCTTGAAGGCGTCCTGTTCGGGCAGGTGGAAGAAGTCGCCGGGCAGGGCACCCAGGGCGGAGGGGCTGGAGGCGCGGGCCAACGGCACGGTCAGGGTGGCGAGTTCCTCCAGTGCCGTGTTCCAGCGCCGCTGCAGCAGCGGGTGGCGCAGCGCGGGGTCACGGTCGTTCTGGTCGCGCGCGTCGTCGGCGACGGCGCTGCGGAACGCCACAACTCCCCTGGCCAGCAGCTGCTCGACGCCCGGCGTGCTGGGGGCGGTGAGGTGGCCGCCGGCCCAGCCTTCCTCGATCGTGTCGAAGATGTCCTTGGCGTGCGGGCGGGCGGGCAGGCCGGCAGCGGCCTGGGCCTGGGCGAGGAGCTGGGTGAAGCGGGCGGGGTAGGCGTGGGCGAGCCAGCCGCGGGCGGTGGTGACCGTGTCGGTAGACGCGGTCCCCTCGGCAGCGTCGCGCGTACGGCTCTCGGCTCGGCGCAGCGCGGCGGCTTCCCGGTGGACCTGGTGGAGGGCGGTGCGTACCTGCCGCAGCTGGCGGGAGGTACGGGCAGTGCGCGGGTCTCGGCGGTAGGTCATCCGCTCGACGGCGACCTGCAGGTCGCCCTCGGCGAAGGTGAGCGCATCGCGCAGGTCGTGGAGGCGGCCGGGAGCGTGGAGGAGGTCGTGCTGGGCGGGGCGCAGGTGGCCGGCGGCGTCGGCTATCGCGGCCGTCACCAGGTGATCGAAGCGGTCCTGCAGGTAGTCGGAGAACGCCGTGTCGTCGAGGTCGGCGACTTCGCGCAGGCGGAGGCGTCGGTGCTGCGGCTGGGGAGCGTCGGAGGTCGCGGGCATGGTGGTCCTTTTCGAGGGTTGGCGGCTGAAGCGTTCAGGCGGGGAGCGGGCGGCGGGTGGCCGGATGGGTGCGGAGTTTCGCGAAGGACACGGCAAGTCCTGCGGCCTGCAGGACGGCGCAGGCGGTGATGGCGTGGCCGAGGAGGTCGGGCGGGGTGAGCGCGACCAGGGCTCCGGCGAGGGGGAACGGCGCGAGTAGCAGCAGGATGATCAAGCTGAGGGTGCTGCCGAAAACTTCGGCGGGGACGAGGTGGGCGCGCAGGGTGCGCAGCACCACGGTCATGCCCGCCTCGCCTGCCATCAGCAGCGCCACCAGGACCAGGAAGGTGGTGTAGGTGTCGGCGGCTGCCAGTGCCAGGCAGGCCAGGGAGGCGAGGGCTGCTGCGGTGGCGCCGACCGGCCACAGGCCGGCTCGGTCGATCGCGAACCGGGCGAGGGCGACCATGGCCAGGGAGGCGACGGCGGCGGCCGACCAGACGAGGCCGACCTGGCTGCTGGTGCCGCCGAGCTGCTGGATGACCAGGACGGGACCGGCGGCCTGCACGAGGCCGATCGCGGTGTTGGACAGCACCAGTCCGACGCACAGCCAGCCCAGCGCGGGCAGCGAGCGCAGGGTCCGCCAGCCGATCCGGAGTCCCTGGGCGACGGGGACCGGGGCGTCCTGGGGCCAGGCGGGGCGCTGGCGCGGGGCCAGGGCCGCGCCGAGCAGGGAGCAGACGGCGATGGTCAGGAGCATGCCGGTGGCCCCGGTGTACTGCAGCAGGACACCGGCCAGGGCCGGGCCGGCCAGTGTGGCGCCCTGGTCGATGCCGAGCAGGACGGCCTGGACGCGGTGGGCGTGGCCTCCGGCGTCCCGGCTGGCGGCGCCGCCGGCGGTCTCGGCCGCGATGTAGGAGAACTCCGTGAGGACGCCGGTCAACGCGGCGAGCAGCATGACCGTGGCGATGGCGGCGGTGCCGCCGACGGTGGGGAGCACGAGGGCGGCGGCCAGGACGACGAGCGCGCGCAGGACCGAGGCGATGCGCAGGACCCGGGTGCTGCCGAAGCGGTCCACGGCGGCGCCGGCGAGGGCGAACGCGCCGAGGCGGGGCACCCATTCGAGCATGAAGGCGATGCCGGTCAGGGTGGCCGAGTCGGTGACGGCCAGGACCAGCAGCGGGATGCCGTACGTGCTCATGGCGAAGGCACCGGCATCGGCGGTGCGCGGGACATAGACACCGCGGACGGGCCCGAATGCGGGGACGCGGACGTGTCGGCCGGTAGGTGGCCGCAGGGCGGCGTGCTTGGGAGGCATCGTGTTTCCGGGGAGGTGGGACGGATACGTTCGGGGGCCGGATCGTCGGGGTAGTGACCGTCGGTCCGGGCGGTAACGGCCGTTAGTGGCCGGGTCCGTGAGCGGGCGCAGGGAATGCGTCGTGCGGGAGTGGGGTGTGCTGCCGGGAGCGGCGCGGGCGCCGGTGGCGGCCCAGGCGGCGGCCGGGGCCGAGCTTGGGCCGGGCGACGATCAGCACGGTCAGCGCGGTGGCGGCGCCTGCCGCGGGCAGGGAGGCGAGGATCTGCGGGCTGTCCGAGAGGGCTCCGGCGAGCGCGGTGCCGGCGGCCTGTCCCGTACCAACGGAGAGGATCAGCCAGGCATACGCCTCGGTGGTGCGGGAGGTGGGGGCCAGGGCGTCCACCACGTGGAACCCGTTGGTGATGATCAAGGTGAGGAACAGGCCCGGTATCCCGGCGAGGGCGACGGCCGCTCGGGGGCCGGGGTCGGCCAGCAGGGGCAGCCAGCCGAGAAGGAACAGCGTGCTGGTGGTGATCAGTTGGGTGGTCGTGGTGCCGGGCCACGTCCTGCGGGCATAGACGAGACCGCCCAGGAAGCTGCCGGTGGAGAACGCGGCTGGCAGCACCCCGGAGAGCGTGGCCATCTGGTGCGTGGCGGCCATGTCCGCAGCCCAGACGTTCATCGCGCCGAGCGCGAAGCCGGTCCCCGCCAGTGCGGTGAACAGCAGGACCAGGCCCGCGCTCATCAGCCGTCCGGTGCCCGCAGGCCCGTCTGCGGCCGGGCGCCAATATCGAGAGGGGCCCGCACTCAGGACGATGGCCGACCCGGCGAGCCCCAGGGCCGCGGTGGCCCACAGGGCAATGTCGGGGTTGTGCGCGGTCGCCAGCCACGAGGCGAGGAGGGGACCCACGATGTAGAGGAGCCCTTGGGAGCCGGTATCCAGGGCCTGCACGACGCGGCGGCGCCCGGCATCGGGCAGGACCGTCGGCCACAACGCACGGAGGCCGGCCTCCAGCGGCGGGGTGATCAGCCCCGCGAACCCCACGACCGCGGTCACGGCCACCGGCTGTCCGGCCGCCCCGATCCACGGGAGCGCCACCAGACAGGAGGAGTTGAGCAGGACGGCCGGAACGGAGACACGGGTCTGCCCGTACTTGTCCATCAGGCGGCCCTTGAGCGGCTGCGAGAGCCCCGAGGCCAGCCCGTAGATCGCGGCGAGGAGTCCGGCGAAGGCCAGCGACCCACCGCCCGCGCTGATCCACAAGACCAACGAGACGGGAACCATGCCGTTGGGCAGGCGCCCGATCAGGGTGCCGCCCAGCAGGCGGGCCACGTACCGGCTGCCCAGTACGGCCCCGTACGTGGCCGATGGAGCGGTTGCGGTCGAGCGAGCGGTCAACGGGCGGGGCTTTCCATCAGGGCTCAGCGCCAGGGCGCCGGGAGCGAAGGGGGTACCGGCGGCGGGCGGCCGGAAGGTGGCAGGGAGCAGGTGGGGTTCATCGGCTCGGGCCGGTGGTGGCTGCGGAGAACAGCTCGCCGGGCCGCCAGGCGGTGGCCGGGGCGGGGGCCGGCGGCTGGCGCACGGCGACGGCCTGGCTGGCCTTTCGGGCCTGGTGGGCTGCCCACTGCCCGGAGCGGGCGGCGGCCGGGATGCGGGGCGTGCCCCACACGGGATGGGTCTCGGCGTCCGGGAGCTGACGGGCGGTGGCCCACGTCGAAAGGGCCCGGTAGATCGGGGCGAGGGCCTGGCCCGGGGCGGTCAGCTGCAGGGAGGCGACGTCATCGCGGGAGACGGAGACGATGCCGTCGTCGATGAGCCGGCGGATCGGCGAGTAGATCGCGCTGGGGCTGTGGTCGGCCATCGCTTCGGCGGAGAGCGCGGCCATGGTCGTGGTCCCGCGGGCCTTGATGGTCCACAGCAGCACGGTGGCGTGCCGGTGGCCGATCACGGCGAGGGTGTCCTCGGCGTTCTGCGCGGCCGGGATCCGCTCCGGTTCGGTCTTCCCGGTCACGCTGTTGAGGACGAGGTTCTTCTCCAGGTGCGCATCGCCCCAGCCGGCCAGGGCAGTCAGGGACGGCATCAGGTCCCGGCCGCGGGCGGTCAGGCCGTAAGTGACGTGCAGGCGGGTCTGGGCAGTGCGTTCGACGAGTCCGGCCTCGGACAGCGCCCGCAGACGGGGGTGGAGCTGGCCGTCGCCGAGCCACGGCAGGTGCTCCTTGAGCTTGGTGTAGCGCAGCGGGCCGGGCTGGGAGGCCAAGGTCATCAGCACCCACACGCTCCAGCGCGGCGCGATCATCTCCAGCGCCTCGGCAACGCGGGGCAGGTCGGTCGAAGGCAGGCGGGCAGCAGCCATGGCGGGAACTCCAGACGGGCGGGATGGTGGAGAAGAAGGAAGAGGGGGTCAGCGCGAGCGGGCGGGCTCGGTGGTCGCGGCACGAGGCGGGGCCGGGGAGACGGCCAGGGCC
>NZ_JBHXNP010000145.1:0-17984 GCF_042719495.1 Streptomyces sp. NPDC058525 | reverse complement strand
ATGGACGGCGGCGTCGTCGTCGAGTCCGGCCACCCCCGCGACGTACTCGGCAACCCCCAGCACGACCGCACCAAGGCATTCCTGTCCAAGGTGCTCTGACACCGGGCCGGACGTGCGAAGGAGGGGCGGTACGGGAATCCCGTACCGCCCCTCCGCCGTCCCCGGTCCCTGCTTCAGGCCCAGGACCAGCGCGTCACTTCAGGCCCAGGACCAGCGCGTCCGAGGGCGAGCGCCAGACCGTACGGGCCTCCGCGAACCCGGCCTCGAGCAGGGTGCGGGCGTGCCAGGCCTCGGAGGGGGTGTCGCCGTCGGCGTGCTCCCCGTAGATCTCGAAGCGCTGCGCCACGGCCTCGGCCAGTACCGGATCCGCGGCGGCCAGGGCCCACCACTCGCGCCAGTCGGGCACCCCGGACTCCTTGGCGCGGTCCATCCCGGCGTGCCGGTGGGCGCGCTCGGCGGCGTTGATGCCCGGGGTGGCCGGATCGGGCATGTGGTCGGCGTTCATGAACACCCCGCCCGGCCGCACCAGCGGCGCCAGCTGCCCGTACAGCACGGCCAGGTCCTTGCTGTGCAGCCAGTGCAGGGCCGTCGCCGTCAGCACCGCGTCGAACGTGCCGTGCGGGAGGGCAGCCCGCCACTCGGGGTCCTTGAGGTCGGCGGTCACGAACGTGACCCGGTCGTCGCCCTCGAAGTGGCCCCGGGCGATGGCCAGCAGCGCCGGGTCGAGGTCGACCCCCGTGCTGGTGGCCTCCGGGAACCGCTTGAGCACGCGGTCCGTAATACTTCCCGTACCGCACGCGAGATCCAGCACCCGGGGGGCGGGGCCGGCCAGGGCCTCGACCATGTCCAGCATCACCCGGAACCGCTCCTCGCGGTCGGGCATGTACCACTCCTGCTGGCGGTCCCAGCTGTCCTGCCACCCCTGCCAGTAGGCGCCGGTACCGGTCGTCCCTGTCGTATCCGCCATCGCGAACCCCTCCATACGTAATACCCTCGAATACGTCTCAGCCGTTACCGGAGACACTAATCCGCAGCCGTAAGGACTACAAGTGGAACTGGCCCATTACTCGGACTTCGCCGTGCGCCTGGTCAACACCGAGGAGCCGGCCCGCAACAAGGACTCGCTGACCTCGGTCGACGCCGTCCGCGCCCTGTTCGGCGCCAGCGTGCAGATGGCCCGCCGGGTCACCGAAACCGACGTCACCCGCTTCCGCAACGTCCGCGGCCGGCTGCGCTCCGTCTTCGAGGCGGCCGACGGAGGCGACCACGTCCTCGCCGTCGACCTCCTGAACTCGCTGCTCATGGAGTTCCCCGTCAGCCCCCAGGTCTCCGGCCACGAGACCCTCGGCGAGGACGGCGCCCCCGACTGGCACATCCACCTCGCCGAGCACCCCTCGAACGCCTCCGCCGGCTACGCCGCCATGGCCTCCTTCGGGCTCGCCTTCCACCTCACCGCGCACGGCCCCGACCGGCTCGGCCTGTGCCAGGCCGCGCCCTGCCGCAACGCCTACCTCGACACCTCGACCAACCGCTCCCGGCGCTACTGCTCCGACCGCTGCGCCACCCGGGCGAACGTGGCGGCCTACCGCGCCCGCAAGCGGCTGGAGGCCGAGGCGTCCGCCCGGAGCGGGCGCAGCGCCGAGGCCGCCCACGACACCCGCGCCCTCAGCGACCGCTGACCGTCCTCGCGCGGCCGGAAGCGCAGGACCGCCGTCGCCAGCACCAGGTCGCCGGGCACCGGCCCGAAGACGGTGCTGTCGCCGGTCTCGTTGTACGGGTTGTCGCCGAGCACCCACCAGGAGCCGCCCGGCCGCCGCTCCACCGCCCGCTTGACCACCAGCAGGTCCTGCTGGAAGGGGTGGCGCAGCACCACCACGTCACCCGGACGGACCGCCGCCCCGTAGCGGACCAGCAGCCGGTCCCCGTGGAGCAGCGTCGGGACCATCGACGGCCCCGCCACTTCGACCACCTCGAACCGCTTGCGCGGGTGCCCGCTCTGCGTCATGCCCGACCTCCTCGTCACCCCCCGCATGCTGCCGTACGGCTCCGTACATTCGCTCACCGGTGCGCACACGCGGCTGGACTTTTGTCCCAACCCCATGGGGGCGGCCGAGAAAACGCGATTCCGAGCGAGTAACCTCCCCCTTGAGAAGACGATCACGAGGAGGACACACTCCATGCTTTCCCGCCTCTTCGCCCCCAAGGCGAAGGTCTCCGCCCACTGCGACCTGCCGTGCGGCGTGTACGACCCTGCCCAGGCCCGCATCGAGGCCGAGTCCGTCAAGGCCGTGCAGGAGAAGTACCAGGCCAACGACGACGCCGACTTCCGTGCGCGCGCCATCACCATCAAGGAGCAGCGCGCCGAGCTGGCCAAGCACCACGTCTCGGTGCTGTGGAGCGACTACTTCAAGCCCCCGCACTTCGAGAAGTACCCGCAGCTGCACACCCTGGTCAACGACACCCTGAAGGCCCTCTCGGCCGCCAAGGCGTCCAACGACCCGGCGACGGGCCAGAAGGCCCTCGAGCTCATCGCCGAGATCGACCGCATCTTCTGGGAGACCAAGGCCGCCTGATCCGGCGCCCGGCCCCCCCCGCCCGCGCCGTACCCGGCGGGCGACGACGTACGAGAACGGCCCGACTGCCCACCGGCAGCCGGGCCGTTCCCGTCCGTTCGTCCGTTCCCACAGGTACGCCGTCCGCGGCGCACGCCGGTCACTCGTCGGCGTCGTCGTCCTCGTCGTCCAGGCGGGCCAGCCAGGTGGCCAGGCGTTCCACCGGGACCTCGAAGTCCGGGTTCAGGTCGACGAAGGTGCGCAGCTGCTCGGCGAGCCACTCGAAGGTGACCTCCTCCTCGCCGCGCCGCTTCTCCAGCTCCTCGATGCCGCGATCGGTGAAGTACAAGTCGGGCTCCGTGCCGTGATGAGGATGTGCAGGGGGTGTTTCCCGCCAGGATAATCCGCGACCCGGCAACACCTCCCGCCGGCGGAGCACCCGGCGCTAGCGTCGCTGATCAGCTGAGTGATCCCATGCCTGGCGCAGTGTCTGGCGAGGGATTCTCCACCGTGGAGTGGTGGCGTGGGCGTGGAGGTGGAATCCCGCGCCCAGCGCTGCTCCTCGTGGCCTGTGTCGTCGGCCGGTGGTGGGTGTGCTGATCGTCGTCACGTCCTGGTACCGGTGAGCTGCGCGAGGCAGCCGGATCCGGTCCGTGTGAGCGTGTCCCTCCGGACGCTTTTCCGCCGGGCCTTTCGGTCCGGTGGAGGAGGGTGCCCTGCGTCGCCTGGGCGCGGGGCGGGCTGTTCGTCGCCGTGTCGAGTCGGTCTTGGACCGGTCCCGTCGGCTGGTTTTCGGTGCGGTGGGTGTCATGACCGCAGCCGCTTCGCATGTGTCCACGACCGTGCGAATGGCCATGGCTCCCGTAGTGCGGTCGGTGACCGTCTTCGTTTGATGGGTGAGCCCCCGTGACGCGATCCGTTTCCAGGCGCCCTGGTCGCGGTCTCCCTGCCAGCCGCAGCCGAGATTCGGGCAGATGGCCCATTTCCAGCCCGGTGTGGTGGGCAGGTCGGGGGCTTTGCGGTGCCGTAGAGGAGTGAGGCATTGCGGGCAGTGCTTGGAGGTGTTGCGTGGAGGGACGGTGACAACGGAGGTTCCCGTCTCGGCGGCCAGATGCCGCATGAGCTCCACGATCTGGCCGCGTACCTGCTGGGAGAGGCGGGTGTTGATGGTGCGGCCCATGCCGCGGGTTTCCAGGGAGCGGAGGTCTTCGACGTAGATGACGCTGGCCCCGGCGGCGATGGCCTGGTCGACCGCCCACCTGGCCGCCGCCCGTGCCAGTGCCTGGTTGAGGTGAGAACGGCGTGCGCTGACCCGGTCGCTCTCCTCGCGCAGAGCGGCGTGCTTGGCGGCAAGAGGGTGCTGATCCGCGCCGGAGGCCAACCGCTGGTACTGATCTGCTTTGGCTTGTAGACGCTCGCCCTGCCGGCGCAGCCGGTGCTGTTTGGCAATGACGCCGGCCGTCCGGAACAGGCCTCCGGATCCGAGGGCGGTGATCCGCCCGTCACCATGGAGTCGTGCCGCGCCCGCGCTGAGCAGAGTGTTGAGCCCCCAGTCCACGCCGAGGGCGACTCTGTGACCGCTACGGGCCGCCTTCGGCACGGAGTGGGTGTAGGCGAGATCGGCGCGGACGCGTCCCTGCTCCTGGCGGAGGGTGGGCAGGTGGAGCACGGCGTTCGCGGGGATCGTCGGGGGCAGCTTGATCGGGCAGGACACCCAGGTCCACTCCCGGTATGACCGAGGGTCGGGCCGGGTGGGGAGCTGTAGGCGCAACAGCGCACGGCCCGGCTCGTCCGTCCGGTCGAAGGTGGCTTGCTGCCCATCACACGCTGAGAGCAGCAGTATCCGTGCTGCTATGGGCGCACCCTCCAACTCGAACGCATCGGCGGGCAGTCGGTCGTGCCTGCGGATGAACTCGGCGACCTGTCGGGTGCGGGAAGTGATGACGCTCGAGGGCAGGTGCTGCCCTACCGGCGCCGCTGAGCGCACGGCATCCCACTCCTGAGTGCTGCGTTTGGCGGGGTCGGCAGGCCAGGTCCGGATCACCGCGGCGATGAGGGCGGTGCGCCACATGGCCGACCGCAGGGTGCGCCCCGCCTGCTCCTGCGCCATGCGAACGATCCGGTCATTGACCCGAATACCTTCGGGTGGTGCGACGTTCCAACCCAGGCGGCGTAGCGCCATCCATGCGTTCGGCGGCAATCGCCTGCCCCCGCCGTCCGTACCCGACGCAAGGGCGTCCACATCGTCCGCGTTCCAGTGTGCGGCCAGGAGCTCGGCAGTCATCGCGGACGTGAGGGCGGCACACCAGCCGACACGTTGTGCCAGTACGGGGACGGTCACCCTCTCGCCGCTCGCCTCATCCACAGCCGTGCCCAACGAGCCACGGGCACTGGCCGTCCGGGCGGTCTCGCCTGCGGTCAGCTGCAATTTCCGACTCATCTTCACCCCCCTGCCCGCCGGTGCTGTCATCCGATCAACGAATCCCGGCATGAAAGGTCACCTATTCGACCCACGAACCCATGTATGGGACTTGTGCGTGGCGAGAAGCATGGCGAGAACGCGACACAGTCACTACGGACGCTCGAGGAACTGTGCGAGCCTGGACGCCTCACGAGCTGGGGGGCGCGCATGACGGAAGGGCGCACGGTCGGCTCCGCGCGCGCCTTCGAGCTTCTGGAGCCCCTCGTCCAGGCGGCGACCGTACGCGTCCACGCCCCGCAGGGCGGGTATGGAACGGCTGGGACCGGACCCACCTGGGGCAGCGGTTTCTTCATCGCCCCCGGCTGGGTCCTGACGTGCGCGCACGTGGTGGGGGAAGGGGGTGCTGCGGTGCGTCTGACGGGGCGCGAGGTCGGCATCACCTTCTCCTCAGGGGTCAACGTCACCGGCAACGGCGCCACCGGTACGGTCACCGGGCGCGTGGAGTGCGTACTGCCCGAGCGGCTGGAGGAGCGGCGGCCGGCCCGGCGGGCCCTGTGGGACCTGCCCGACCTCGCCCTGATCCGCGTCCTGGCCCCTGTCTCGCACGCCTGCGTCTGGCTGACCGACCGGTCCAGACCCCGCTTCGACGAGGTCGCGTACTTCGGCTGCACCGAGGATCTCGGCACGCCCGAGATCACCGGCCGCACCACCCGGCTGCGCGGCAGCGCGGGCCACGGCGCGGCCATCCGGCTCGGCGACGACGACGAGATCGAGCCCGGCATGTCCGGCGGGCCGGTGGTGGACCTGGCCCGCGGCGAGGTCGTCGGCGTGGTCAAGGCCCGGCGGCACACCGGGGGCGGCGGGCTGGCCGTCTCCGTCGTGCAGCTGCGCACCCTGCCGATGCCCCTGCGCGGCCAGACCGGGCTCTACCGCCGGGTCATGCAGGCCCACGACCTGCACCACTACGACCAGCACCTCAGCGACCTCAACAGCCGCCGGACCTGGACCGACGTGCACGGCGAACTCCCGGCCGGGGAAGGCGACCCGTACGGCGGGCGCGGCCGGCTCACCCCCGGCGAGCGCACCACCCTGTGCGGGCTGCTCGCCGAACTGCCCCCGCCCGGCTCCTCGGAGGTCGTACGGGCGCTGGTGGAGGCGGCGCGCGGGGAGGAGCCGGAGCCGCATCCGCTCGCCCCGCTCAGCTGGCGCGACGGCCTCGGGCTGCTGCACGACCCGCCGGGCGGCGCGGGGGAGGCCGCGGCCATGCTCCGGTACGCGACGGACGTGAGCGTGGCCGACTACCGCGAGCCGCCGACCCCGGGCGCGGACGAGGAGTTGTGGGACTGGGTGCGGGCCACCGCCGAGCGGCTGTGGCGCCCGCTGCGCCGGGAGCTCGGAGAGCGGCACGAGCGGGGCCTGGCCGAGCGGGAGGCGCGCCGGCGTGCCTCGGCCGGGCGGGCGGTGCGCGGTCCGGTCCGGCCGTCCGGCGGGCTGCCGCCCGGGGCTTCGGTGCTGCTGGAGGTGTGGGCGCACGGCTGGGAGGACGTGTACGACTGGCGGGTCTCGGTCCTGGCGGGCCCGGAGCATCCCGGGCGGGTGACACCGGTGGACTCCGGGGTACGGGCCAGCGAGGCGGGCCTGCCGGAGGCGTTACGGGCCCCGCTCGCCGAGGCCTTCCGGCGCTGCGACACCCACGAGGCGGCGGCCCCCCTCGAAGTGGCCGTCGCCCCCGAGCTGTTCGGGCTCGCGGTGGACGAGTGGGTGCTGGTGGGCAGGGTGCCGGTGGGGGTCCAGCGGCCGGTGGTGTTCCGGTACCCGGCCGGGAACCCGGGACCCGCGGCGGCCGCCCGGTGGGCGCGGGCCCAGGCCGGACCGCTGCTGGACGAACGGGCCGACTGCGTACGGGGCCGGCCGCGCAGCCCGTCCGCGGCCTGGCTGTCGGGACTGCCGGACAACACCGTGCCGGTGCACTGCCGGGCGGCGGCGGAGGAGCCCACGCTGGGCTCGCTGCACGCGGTGGGGGACGCCGGGTACGGGGTGGTGGTGTGCCGGCGGCCCCCGGCCGACCCGGGGGTGTCGTGCGCCCCCTTCCACCGCGGTCTGCGGGAGGAACTGGCCGACGCCGGGCGGGCCGAGGTGCTGCCGCTGCGGCTGCAGGCGCTGCGGGGGCGGGCGTACGGGGCCGATCCGGACGCGTACTGGTCCGCGGGGGCGGCCCTCGTATGGAACGACCCCGCACGCGCCCTGCCCGAGGACGAGCCGCTCCAGGGCGACCTGTGACCGGCAGGAGGGAGCAGCACCCATGAACGACGAATGGCTCATATACCGCGGGGTCGGCGAGCCCCACGACGGGATCGAGGCCCTGCCCGATCCGCCGCCGTGGCGGGACTTCGACGGCGGGCCCGTGGGGGAGGCGGGCGGACCGGCCTCGGTGGCGGACGGCAACGTCGCCCGGCGGCTCGGGGCCCACCGGCAGGCCGCCGAGCTGCACCGGCCGGAGCCGGAGGAGCTGGAGGCCGTCAACGCCGCGCTGTACCTGAGGCGGCCGCTGCTGGTGACGGGCTTCCCGGGCACCGGCAAGTCCACCCTCGCGCACGCCGTGGCCCACGAGCTGAAGCTGGGCCGGGTGCTGCGCTGGCCGGTGGTGTCGCGCAGCGTGCTCCAGGACGGGCTGTACCGCTACGACGCCCTGGCCCGGCTCCAGGACGTACAGCTCGCGGCGAGCGGCGGGGCGCCGGGCGGGGCGCCCGGCATCGGCAAGTACATCCGGCTCGGGCCGCTGGGCACCGCGCTGCTGCCCACCGCGCGGCCCCGGGTGCTGCTGATCGACGAGCTCGACAAGAGCGACATCGACCTGCCGAACGACCTGCTGAACGTGCTGGAGGAGGGCGAGTTCGCCCTCCCCGAGCTGGAGCGCGTGGCCGACACCGAGCCCGAGGTGCAGGTGCTCACCGACGACGGGGCGAAGGTGACCGTGCGGGGCGGCCGGGTGCGCTGCCGGGCCTTCCCCTTCATCATCCTGACCAGCAACGGGGAGCGGGACTTCCCCGCCGCGCTGCTGCGGCGCTGCATCCAGCTCAAGCTCGGGCAGCCCGGTGAGAAACGGCTCGCCACCATGGTCCGGGCCCATCTGGGCGAGGAGGCCGCCCAGTTGGGGGCCGACCTGATCCGGGAGTTCCTCAGCCGCTCGCAGTCCGAGCTGGTCGCCGCCGACCAGCTGCTCAACGCGGTCTACCTGACGCACTACGCCGCCCCGCCCACCCGGGAGGACCTCGCGGACCTGCTCATCCAGCGCCTCGACCGCCCGAGGTGACGGGCCGTGCCGCCGCCCGCCGGACCGCCCGGCATCCGTGAACTGGCCGTGCTGCTGCGCGGCGCCGGGCTCGATCCGTCCGCCGAGGAGCTCGCCGACGCGCTGTGGCTGGCCGCGCGGATGGGCCGGCCCGGGCCGGCCGCCGCGCCGGGTGCGGAGGTGCCCGTACCGGAGCCGGAAGCCGAGGATCCGGACAGCCCGCCCGAGGAGCCCGGGCCGGTGGAGCCGGAGCCTGAGGATCCGGTCAGGCTCTACGCCCCCGGGCCGCGCCGCGCGGGCGAGGCGGAGGCCGAGCCCACCGGGGAGCCGCCCGGCGAGCGCGGGGTGCCCGTACGGGTGCCCGCGGCGGCCGCGCTGCCCCGCATCCTGGAGATCCAGCGGGCACTGCGCGCCCTCCAGCGGCACCGCCCGCCCGCCCCGCCCGCCCGGACCGTGCTCGACGAACCGGCCACCGCCGAGGCCAGTGCCCGGGCCCTCGGGCTGGTCATCCCGGTGCTCAGGCCGGAGAGCCGGCGCGAGGCGACCGTACGGCTGGTGATGGACGCGTCGCCGTCGATGGCGGTGTGGCACGACATGTTCGAGGAACTGCGCTCCGTCTGCGAGCGGCTGGGCGCCTTCCGCGACGTCCAGGTGCACTACCTGCACCGGCTGCCCGACGGCACGGCGGCGCTCGGGCGCGGTCCCGTGCCCGGCGCCGGGCTGCGCTCGGGGGACCAGCTGCGCGACCCCACCGGCCGGGCGCTGACCATGGTGGTCTCCGACTGCGCCGGACCGCTGTGGCGCGAGGGCTCGGCGCAGCGGCTGCTGCACCGGTGGGCCGAGTGCACCCCGTGCGTGGTCGTCCAGCCGCTGCCCCAGCGGCTGTGGGGCCGCAGCTGGCTGCCGACCGAGCGCGGCACGCTGTCGCGGATCGAGGCCAGCGGCCGGAAGCTGAAATTCCGGTCGGACCGGCCGCCGCTGCCCGGGCGGCCCACGGGCGGGCTGACCGTGCCCGTCCTGCCGCCCAGCGCCATCGCCCTCGGCGCGTGGGCCCGGCTCGTCGCCGGGCTCGGCACCGGCCCGGTACCGGCCGAGGTGGGCCGGGTGCTGGCCGCCCATCCGGCTGCGCCCCTGCCACCGCCCCGCGCCGTACGGCCGCCGCGCGAACTGGTGGCCCGGTTCCGGTCCTCGGCCGCGCCCCGGGCCGTACAGCTGGCCGTGTACCTGTCGGCGGCCCCGCTGACCCTGCCTGTCATGCGGCTCGTACAGCGCACGATGCTGCCCGACTCCGAACCCTCGGACCTGGCCGAGGTCCTGCTGAGCGGCCTGCTGCGGCGCAGCGCGGACACCCCGGGGCAGTGGTACGAGTTCGCCCCCGGGGTGCAGGACGTGCTGCTGGGGCCGCTGGGGCGGGACGAGGCCGCTCTGGTGCTGAAGCACTGCTCGGAGTACGTCCTGGCCCACTTCGGGCGGGGCGTGCGCAACTTCCCCGCGCTCGCCGTCTCGCAGCTCACCGGAGCACCGCCCGAGACGGCCGACGTCGGGCCGGGTCCGGGTCCCGGTCCGGGGCCGGACGCGGGTGCGGGCGCGGGTGCGGCTGACGGTACGGGGCTGGTGCCGGGGGACGCCGAGCGGGTTTCCGCCGGGCGGCTCCCGCAGGCCTTCGCGCAGGTCTCGGCCAAGGTCGTACGCCGCTACCTGCCCGGCATGCCGGAGGAGGGCCCGCCGGTGCGCGCGCCCGCCGCGCCCCCGCCGCCGCCCGCGAGAGCCGCGGCGGTACGCGCCGCACGGGAGCGGCTCGCCGACGCGGACCGGGACGGGACCGGCGACGCCGACGGCGACGCCCGGGCGCTCTACGAGGCCGTGGCCGTCCTGCGCCGGGCCGTCACCGCCCCCGCGGGGCCCGGCGACCCGCCGGAGGAGGCCGAGACCGAACTGGCCGAAGCCCTGCTGCGGCTGTGGGCGGTGCAGCGGGACCCCGAGCTCCTCACCGAGGCCGAGCGGACCGTCACCGGCCTGGCCACGGCCCCGGCCCGGGCCGTGCACGGCCGGGTGCTGTACGAGCGGGCGCTGGCCGGCGAACCCCGGGCGGACCTGCTGGCCGCCGCGGACCGGGAGTTCGCCGAGGCGGCCGCCGCCTCCGCCGATCCCGTACTGCGGCGGGACTGCGCGGTGCGCCGCGCCGAGACCCTGATCCGGCTGAGCGCGCTGCGCGAGGACCCGGGCGCGCTGCGCGAGGCACGGGCCGCACTGGAGCCCGTCGGCGGCGGCGGGGCGGCCCACCCCGAGCTGCAACGGGCCCTGGGCCGCGTCCTGCTGGCCCTGCTGCCCCACACCCCCGACCCGGCCGAGCGCACCGCCCTGGCCGGACAGGCCGCGGCCCGGCTGGCCGCGGGCGGCCCGGCCGAGGACGACGCCGAGGGGCGCGAGACGCGGGCCCGGACCCGGGTCGAGCTGGCCGGGGCGCTGCGGTACCTGCCCGGGCGGCTCGAGGAGGCGGCCGGCGAGCTGCGGCAGGCCGTCGAGGAGGCGGGCGGGGATCCCGACCTGCGGGTGGCCGCCCTGGTGTGCCTGGCCCGCGTGCACCGGGCCCGGTACGAGCGGGACGCCGACCCGGTGGCGCTGGAGGACGCCGCCCAGGCCTACGGCCGGGCCCGGCGGCTCATCCCCCGGGACGCGGAGGCCTTCGGGGAGCTGCTGCCCGAGTGGGGCGACGTACTGCTGGAGCGGGCCCGGGCCGCCGACGGGCGGGAGTTCACCGGGGCCGCCGTACGCGTGCTGCGCGAGAGCCGGGCGGCGGTGCCGCAGTCCGACCCGGGGGCCGCGCACCGGCTGCTGCGGCTGGCCGCCGGGCTGCGGCTGCGGCACGCCTACGAAGGGGACCCGGTGGACCTGCGGGAGGCGGAGTACCTGCTGGAGCTCGCCGTCCGGCAGAGCCGCAGCCCGCTGGAGCGGGCCGGGGCCTGGCGGGACCACGCGGACGTCCAGCTGGAGATCCACGGCCACACCCGGGCCGCGGACCGCCTCGACCGGGCGGCGGACTCCTACCGGCGGGCCTGGCGGGCCGCCCTGGAGGCCGACCGCGAGGAGCGCGGGGATCTGGCCGTGCAGCTGGCGGCCCGCGTACAGGAGCTGCGCGGGGAGGTGCTGGAGCGGCTGGCCCGGCCCCGGGCGGCCCTGGACGCCTACCGCTCGGCGCTGGAGCTGTGGGCGCGGCTGGACCCGGGTGAGCCGGGGCGGTCCGCGGCGCTCGCCGAGCGGATCAGGGCCCTGGAGGCGGGCCTCTGAGCGGCTCTGCGCCCCCGGCGCTGCCGTTTCCGGGCGCCGGGGGAGGGGAAAGGGCAGTGGACCATCGAACGTGCGACGCAACAGGGGGACGGGCGGCCCATGGTGACGAAGGATCAGGACCTGGCGGTGGTGGCCCAGGCCCACAAGTGCCCCGCACGGCTGCCGGACCTCTCCGGACTGGATCTCGCCGCGCTGCGCGGGATCGACCATCCCGTGCTGGCCCAGGTGATCGAGGGCATGGTCGAGCGGGTGACGCACCCGGCCGAGATCCTGAACGCCTTCGACTCAGGCGTCGACTGACCGGACGCGCCGCCGGCGGGAGCGGCGGGGCCGGCGGAGCGGCAGGGACCGGTGGCGCCGGCGGGAGCGGCGGGGCCGGCGGAGCGGCAGGGACCGGTGGCGCCGACAGGACCGGTGGCGCCGACAGGACCGGTGGCGCCGACGGGACCGGCGGAGCGGACGGGACCGGCGGAGCGGACGGGGCCGGCGGAGCGGGAGGGGCCGGCGGAACGGGAGGGGCCGGCGGAGCGGACAAGGCCTCCGTCGCCGCCCGGACCGCCCGGACCGCCGCGGCCGTTCGAACCGCCGTCACCGTGCGAACCTCCCGAACCTCCCGAGTCACCCGGGCCGCAGCCCACTTGACCACTTTCCGCCGTTAGCCGAGGCCGAACGAAGGGCAGGGATGCACCGTCCGCGGGGCACCTTCCCGCGGTGTCCGGGGGCGGGGGCGGGAGGTACAGCGATGAGGCACACCCACACGAGCGCGGCCGGGCCGCCCGCGCACCGCGCCCACGCGCCCTGGCCCTACACCCGGCTCGACGTGCCCGCCCTGCGCGCCGCCGGACACCGGCCCCACCCCGTACGGCAGTTCGTGCTCAAGACGCGCAGCCGCTGCAACCTCGCCTGCACCTACTGCTACGTCTACGAGATGGCCGACCAGGGCTGGCGCGCCCAGCCCGCCACCATGGACCCCGCCACCACCGACCGCGCCGCCCGCCGGATCGCCGAGCACGCCGCCGCCCACGACCTGCCCCGCGTCGACCTGGTCCTGCACGGCGGGGAACCGCTGCTCACCGCGCCCGCCGGACTGGCCGTACCCGTCGACGCGGTACGGGCCGCCGTCGCCGCGGCCTCCCCGCGCACCCGGGTCACCGCCACCGTCCAGACCAACGGCACCCTGCTGACCCGCGGCCGCCTCGCCGCACTGGCCGCCGCCGGGATCCGCGTCGGCGTCAGCCTCGACGGCGGGCTCCCCGCACACAACACCCGCCGCGTGGACCACGCCGGACGCCCCGGCTTCGGCGCCGCCGCCCGCGGCCTGCGGCTGCTGGCACGGCATCCGGACAGCTACGCCGGGGTGCTCTGCGTCATCGACCTCGACCACGACCCGGTCGAGACCTACGAGTCCCTGCTCTCCTTCGCCCCGCCCAGCGTCGGACTGCTGCTGCCCCTCGCCAACTGGAGCACCCCGCCGCCCGGCCACCGCCCCGGCGGGACCCCGTACGCCGACTGGCTCCTCGCCGTCTTCGAACGCTGGTGGCACGACGGGCTGCGACGCACCCGGATCCGCGTCTTCGAGGAGATCATCGCCCTGCTGCTCGGCCTGCCCGCCGCCACCGAGACCCTCGGCCTCGCACCCGCCGCCACCGCCGTCATCGAGACCGACGGCTCCATCGAACAGGCCGACTCGCTGAAGTCCGCCTACGAGGGCGCCGCCACCACCGGCATGACCCTGCGCACCCACAGCTTCGACCAGCTCCTCGACCACCCCGGCTTCGCCGCCCGCCAGCTCGGACGGGACGCGCTCGCCGACGGCTGCCGCACCTGCGAACTCGTCGAGGTGTGCGGCGGCGGGCACTACCCGCACCGCTACCGGGCCGGCGAGGGCTTCCGGCAGCCGTCCGTGTACTGCGCCGACCTCCAGGTCCTGATCCGGCACATCGCCGCGGCCGTCGCGGGCGCGGCCCGCCCCCCGGCGGTCGCCTCATGACCGCCGCCCTCGCCCCCTTCACCGTCTCCTCCCGCACCCTGCGCGCCCTCGCCTCCACCGAGCCCTGCGCCGAGGGCACCCGCCTGGTCCGCGACGTACGCCGCTCCAAGCGCCTGCTCCTGCTGCGCGCCGTCCTCGACGCCGCCCCCGGCGCCCGGGCCGGGGAGACCGCCGACCACTGGGCCCTGCTCGAAGCGGCCGAACGCCACGCCCCCGACGCCGTCCGCGACGTCCTGCACTACCCCGCCACCGGGGTCTGGGCCGAGGAGACCCTGCGCCGCCTGCACGCCCCGTACGGGCCCCCGCCCGACCTCGGCCACCTCGGCGCCCTCGCCGTCGCCGCCGCCCTGCGCGCCCGGATGGCCTTCACCCACACCCTGCGGCCCCAGCAGGGCCGCCTCCTCCTGCCCACCCTCGGACTGCTGCGCCCCGAGCGCCCCGGCCCGCTCGCCCTCACCGAATGCTCCTGGGAACCCGACGACCCGGCCACCCTGCCCCTGCACACCCTGCCCGGAGGCCGCACCGCCCTCGACGACCTGGACCCCTACCGGGCACCCGGCCCCGCCCGCCCGGCGCCCGTCCGGCCCGCCCGCCGGCTCACCCCCAAGGGGCACAAGCGCTGGGACACCCAGTGGACCGGCGCGCTCACCCTGCTCCAGCGCTACGACACCGCCCGCGCCGAGGAGACCGTGCACCTGCTGCGCTCGGTCGTACCGCTGGCCGGCGGCTCCCGCTCCACCGGCGCCACCCTGCCCGCCGCCGCCGGATCCGTACTGGCCCGCGCACAGGCCCCGCCCGCGCTGGCCGCGACCCTCGTGCACGAGGTCCAGCACGGCAAGCTCACCGCCCTCGCCGACGTCCTGACCCTGCACACCGCCGACCGCACCCCCCGCTACTGGGCCCCCTGGCGCGCCGACCCCCGCCCGCTGGAGGGACTCCTGCACGGCGCCTACGCCCACCTGGCCCTGGCCGGGTACTGGCAGCGCGCCGCCCTCTACGGGGCCCGGGGCGCCTGGGCCCAGCACGCCCGCATCCGCGCCCAGGTCGCCGCCGTCCTGCCCGTACTGCGCGCCGACGAACAACTCACCACGACCGGCAGGGAGTTCACCGATGCCATGGCGGCCGCCGAGCGGGCCATGGACGAGCTCCCGCCACCCGGGGACCAGCACACCACCGCCCGCCGTGCCGTCGACCGCGAGCGGCGCGCCTGGTGCGAGGCCCACCCCGAACTCGCCCCGTTCGTACGGGCTTGAGGGGCTTCGCCAGGGGCCGTGCTGCGGTACCTTTCAAGCCCGTCCACTGCCCGGATTTCAGGGAGACGGCCGCATGACCACCGGTAGTCGGCAGGAACAGGGCTCCACCGCTGGACCGCAGCGCTTCGTCATCAGCTTCGCCGGATTCAACCGGCCCTGGGCCGTGTGGATCGCCCACCGCCTGGAGGAACACGGCCACCGGGTCGCCCTCCAGCGCTGGGACCCGCAGAACAGCCCCGGCCTCGCCGAGGCCCTCGACGACCTCGCCCGCTCCGGCAGCCGGGTCCTCCTGGTCCTCAGCGAACGCTACTTTTCCGCCGGAACCCACACCGACATGCAGGACGAGGCGTGGAACACCGCCCTGCGCACGGTCACCGACCGCCACCCCGACCGCTTCGCGGCCGTCTGCCTCACCGACGCACCGCTGCCCAGCGCCGTGGCCGTACTGGAGAAGACCGACCTGTGGGGCCTGGACGCGTACGAGGCCGAATACCGCGTACTGCGCCGCCTGGAGCTGCCCACCGACCGCATCGGCACCGAGACCGGCCGCCGCGGACCCCGCTTCCCCAACGACCCGCCCGAGATCTGGGGCCGGGTCCCGCGCCGCAACCCCCGCTTCACCGGCCGCAACGACGTCATCGGCACCCTGCGCGCGGCGCTCACCGAAGCACCGGCCGGCGCCTCCACCGTCACCCTGCTCGGGCTCTCCGGAGTCGGCAAGACCCAGGTCGCCACCGAGTACGCGTACCGCTTCGCCTCCGAGTACGACATCGTCTGGTGGGTCCCCGCCGAAGACCGGCCCACCCTGCGCGAACGCCTCGCCGACCTGGCCCCCGCCCTCGGCCTGCCGCGCGGCGCCGGCAGCTACGGCGAGCAGATCCGGGCCGTCCTGGAAGCGCTGCGGCGCGGATCCCCGTACGGCCGCTGGCTGATGGTCTTCGACGGCTGCGACAACCCCGACGACCTCACCGACCTGCTGCCCTCGGGATCGGGCGACGTCATCATCACCTCCCGCAACCGCGAATGGGCCTCCCGGCACACCAGCCTCGTCGAAGTCCCGCTCTACGCACGGCCCGAGTCCATCACCTTCATCCGCCGCCGCGCCCTGCGGCTCACCGCCGACGAGGCCGACCAGCTCGCCGAGGCCCTCGAGGACTACCCGCTCGCCCTCGACCAGACCGCCGGCTGGCTCGCCGACTCACCGCTGACCGTCGGCGACTACCTGGCCCTGCTCCAGCGCCGGCTCGACTCCCGCGAGGCCGTCACCGTCTCCGACGACTACCCGCTGCCCTTCCCGACCGCCCTGGCCATACTCCTCAACAACGTACGGGAGAACTTCCCCGACGCCCTCGCCCTGCTGCGGCTGTTCGTCTTCTTCGCCCCCGGCCCCGTACCGCTGCGGCTGCTGCGCGAGTTCCCCGCCGACGACGTGCCCGAACAGCTCGCCGGGCTGATCAACGACCAGATCCGCTGGAACGCCGCCCTCAACAAGCTCGTCCAGTTCTCCGTCGTCCGCCTCGAGTACTCCGACCTGCCCGTGGAAGAGGGCGGCGGCGGGCTGGAGACCGTACAGCTGCACCGCATGGTGCACGGCATCGTCCGCGAGAACCTCTCCGAGGACGAGGCCGAACCGCTCGCCCGCGCCGTCCGCCAGGTCCTCGCCGCCGCCGACCCCGGCCGCCCCTCCGACTCGCGGCTGTGGCCCCGCTACGCCGAGCTCATCCCGCACCTGACCACCTCCGGGGTGCTCACCAGCAGCAACCCGCGCATCCAGAACTTCCTGCTCCAGTGCCTGCGCTACCTGATCCTCGCCGGGGAGTACCGCACCTGCCTGCGGCTGTCCGAGGAGACCGACCTGTCCTGGCGGACGATGCTCGGCGAGGACCACCCCAAGGTCCGCGAGCTCAGCTACCAGTACGGCGGAGCCCTGCGCAACCTCGGCCTGTTCCGGCGGGCCGAGACCCTCACCAAGGCCGTCGCCGACCGGCTCACCTCCGAACGCGGCGAGCGCGACCTGGAGACCCTGCGCGCCGGCAGCGCGTACGGGGGAGTGCTGCTCTGCATCGCCAAGTTCGAGCCCGCCCGCGAGATCTTCGAGTACTGCCTGGGCACCTACCGCGACCTGCTCGGCGAGGACGACTCCACCACCCTCGGCGCGCAGAACAACCTCGCCGCGACCTACCGGCTGCTGGGCCGCTACCAGGACGCCTACGACCTCGACCTGGACACCCTGCGCCGCCGCGAGCGGGTGCTGCGCCCCCAGCACATCTCCACCCTCTCCTCCGGCATCGCCTGCGCCATGGGGCTGCGGCTGATGGGCCGCTACCGGGAGGCGCAGACCCGGCAGGAGCAGGGCGTCAAACTCAACACCCAGGTGCTGGGGCTGGGCCACCCGCAAACCCTGCGCGCCGAACACAACCTCGGGCTGTGCCTGCGCCGCTCGGGCGACATCCCCGGCGCGGGGCTGCGGCTGCGGACCGTCTGGGAGCGGGCCACGCGGGTGTTCGGCGTCGACTACCCGTGGACGCTGATGGTGGCCTCCGACTACGCCACCTACCTCCGGGAGTACGGGGACATCGGCGAGGCCCGCCGGATCTCGGAGGACGTGGTCCGCGGCTACCAGTCGCAGCTCGGCCTCGCCCACCCGTACAGCATCGGCACGGTCGGCAACCTCGGCCTCGTCCTGCGCGCGCAGGGCGAACGCGCGGAGGCCATGTCCCTCGCGGAGCAGGCGCTCGTCGGCATGCGCAACGCGCTCGGCGACCGGCACCCCTGGACGCTGGGCTGCGCCCTCAACGCCACCGGGCACCGCAACATCACCGGGCACCTGGAGGACGCGCTGACCCTGAGCCGGGAGACGCTGCGCACCGCCGAGCAGGTCCTGGGCCCGGACCACCCGATGACGCTGAGCGCCCAGATCGCCCTCGCGGCGGACCTCCGGTCGGTCCGGGAGGACACGGAGGCGGGCAAACACGAGGACGCGGGCATCAAGGGCCTCACCCGCACCCTGGGCCCCCAACACGTCCACACGGTCGCCGCGAAACAACAAACAAGGCCGTATTGGGACTTCGAGCCACAGCCGTAGGGGGCGGGGGGCGGGGGCGGGGGCGGGGGCGGGGCGCGGGGGTAACGGGCTTGTGGGGTGGTGGTGCGGGGGTAACGGGCTTGTGGGGTGGTGCGGGTGGGG
>NZ_JBHXNP010000144.1:0-18313 GCF_042719495.1 Streptomyces sp. NPDC058525 | reverse complement strand
TCTCCGGGTCCGGGCTGATGGTGGCAAGTGCCACTGCGGCCGTCACGATGACGTCGCTCAGCTCCTTCTCGACGAGCCGCCGGCGCGGGCGGTGACGATGGCCTCCTGGATGGGGCCGCTGCGCCCTGACACCTGAGAGAGTCGCCGAACACGCCGCACTGCTGGTCGCCGTCGACTGGCTCAACGACGCCGATACAGCCGGCGGCAGGCTGCGCGGACAGCTTGCCGCGCGGGTCCTGCCTCAGGCAGGCTGCTGTAGCCGGACGGTCTTGCCCCAGTATGCATCCAGAGGGGCGACCGCCAACTCCGGTCGATCCCCGTGCTCCCGAACCGTGCCCCGCTCCCTGGCGTGGGACACACCGTATGGGGGCGGATCACCCGTGAGGGGAGTCATGCACCCAGGAGCGGGTTCACGCAGTCGCGTTGGTCGTCGCTGATCCGGGCGGGCCGCTGCTGGCCGATGTCGAAGGAGACCACGGTGGTCAGGGCCGCCTTGTGGTCGTCATCGCCGCAGTTCGATCAGCCCGAGTCCAACTGCCTTGGTCTATGCGGTGGCGTAGGGGTTGATGATGCGGTGCGGTCGGCGGGAGGTCGCCATGACGTTCTGCGGGAAGCGGGGGCCGGCCACGTAGTGGCGTCCCTTCGTCTGCCCGATCGCGGTGAGCACGTCGGCCTTCGTGAGGGCCTGCAGGTCCCGGGTTGCCTGCTGGGTGTTGATCGCTTCCTGCCGCTCGTAGCGCGAGCGGCGCACCCGGCCCACCATCGCGACCTCGTGGAGGGCAGTCACTTGCCGCTCACTGATCCCGTTGGCGTCGGCGTGCTCCATCAGCTCGATCCAGACCTGGTTCGAGCGGTCGACCCGATGCTGCACCCGCTGAGCCTGCTCGTGGTAGGCGCGCAGGTTGAACTTGATCCACGGCAGGGTGTCGCGTTCGGGCGAGTACACCGGGCCGCCGACCTCCCGGAGCACCTTGTAGTACTCCCAGGTGTTGCCAGGCATCCCGAGCCACTCCTCAATCGAGGAGAACTCCGGTGCGAGAACGCCGCCGCGGGCAATCAGCAGGGTCTGGAGGGAACGGGACATACGGCCGTTCCCGTCGGACCACGGATGGATCTTCACCAGGTTCAAGTGCGCCATCGCCGCCCGGATCAGGACGTGAGCTTCGGTGTCGCCGTCATTGAGCCAGTCCACCAGCTCGGCCGTCAGGCCGGGCACGAGCTCCTGGTCGGGTCCGTCGTAGTCGGTGGCGAGCTCGTCACCGGGCGCGGTGATCCGGATCGAGGTCTTGCGCCACTGCCCGGCGGTGCGCAGCGGGTGGTGGTGGCCCTGGAGCATCCAGTGCAACGCGTTGAGGAGTTCCTTGCTGTAGCGGAAGTCGGTGACGTCGTGGAGCGACTGGATGTAGGTCATCGCCTGCTGGTAGGCGAGGGTCTCCGCCTTGTTCTCCTCGCTGGCGTCGACCTCACGCTCCCCGTCCATCAGGTCGGCGACGTCCTTCGCGTCAACCTGATAGCCCTCGATCGTGTTCGACGCCGCGATCGCGCTCGCGGTCAGCGCCTTACGCAGATCCTGAGTCCACTTCATCGGCGCCTGCTGCACCGCATAACGCAGGCGCTCGCGCAGGCCGTCCACCTCGTGCAGAACCTTGAGGTCTGCGGCGTCGAGCACGGGAGTCTTATACAGCATGACTCAATGATACCAGCTACCTATCATTCCGGTAGAAGTCGGGAGCGCTGACCACGCCAACCTGCAGAGACGCAGGCAGGTCCGCCTGCCACACAGGCCACCGACCACCGCTACCAGGACTGCAGACCTTCGGACAGCTTCTTGAACCATGGCGCACGGTGTGTCCGACGGCGCACCGGTCGAGGGCCACGTCTAGGACAGGCCGTGCTCGCGCCGGGGCCTTGGCGACTGGACGCTCGCGCAGGATGTCGACGGCGAGCGCGAGGCCGACGTCGTCATGACGCTCGCTGTGCAAGGCGAGACCCACGTCGGGGACGCACTCCGTGCGACCGGGCCGGTCCAGCACCCAGCACGACCGGCGTGACGCCCTCACGCCGCAAACGCTCGCCCGACGACAGCGGGAGCCTCAGCACCTCCGGCGGCCCGCGGACAGGATCAGTACGGCGTTGTCGGTGTGGAAAGCGCCGTACGTGCTCGTGTACGCGGTCAGCCAGTCGAGGGCTCCCATCGCCATCCCGAAGGCCCAGCCAGCAGTGGCCGACCAATGCGGGGCGAGGAGTATGAGGCAGACCAACCACCGGCAGGGCGACGAACCCGCCGCCAGGAATAGACGGGTGGGCGTCTCGCCGAAAACACTCGGAACGGTGCGGCGTCCGATCCTGACGCCTTCGGCGATGTCTCCCACACGGCGGTCAGCATGAACAGAGTGCCGAGTAACATGCCGAGGTCTTTGAGGACCCAAGCCCGTCGCCTACCTCGAGGCGTGTCTGCCGGAACCATTGTGCGCTCCCATCTACTTCCCCTGATAGCCGGGTGCGGGGGAGCTGCGGCGGATACGCCCTCGATCACGGATATCGCGGTGCTGCCGACGTGAACGCCAAGGTGGTACTGATAGAGCCCCAGTGCACAATGGCCGGGGCCGACTGCGTTGGGTGCAGGAGCTGGTCGGAGCTGGTTCACAGTTCGTATCCGCGGTATCCCGCTGCGGTGCCCAGTACGGGGAAGCGGGTTCGGCTGTGCCTGTGGGCCTGCCGGCTCACCTACTCGAACGCACGAACACTTCGCAGAACAGGCGCCCGGATGGGAACGCAGTCGCGCACCCTCCGTGATCGGGTGGTCTCTCGGCGCTCTTGCCTGGCACGCAGATCTCACGCCATGATCAAGCAGGGCCGACTGATGAACGATCGCTGTGATCTTGACGCTGGGGGGCGTATGGGTGCCTATCGTTTCAACCCGCCACCGAACTGGCTGATGCCAACCGGCTGGACTCCGCCCGCGGACTGGACACCGGACCCCTCCTGGCCGCCACCCCCCAACGGCTGGCAGCTGTGGATTCCGGCCCAGCAGGACGAAGAAGGCCCCGCGCCCGCGGCCGAGATCCCGGCGCCCCGCCGGCAACGCTGGTTCCGGCGCAGCCGGGGAGAGGGAGGAAGCGAAGCCGAGCAGCTGCGCGACTGGATCTCGCGAACCCAGGGCGCGGACGCCGCGGTGCTGGCACTGCTGAAGCGCCAGACCCGTCAGGAAGCCGAAGAACTGCGCCAGCGGGCGGTGGACGAGGCCGACGAGATCGTGCGAGAGGCGCGTCGTACGGCAAAGGAGCATCAGGCAGCCGCCCGCCAGGCCGCGAAGGACACGGAGAAGGCACAGAAGGAGGCGGAGCAACACCGCTCGGAGGTCTATAAGGCGGAGAGCCGGCTGAACGACCTGCGCACGCGGATCGTGACCACCGACGAGACCGTGATGCTCCAACAGATCGGGATCTACGCCTACCGCCACCCGCTCGACGATGCCGTGGCCTACCGAGCCCGGCTGGACGCCATCAAGGCGAAGATCAAGGAACTCGCCCGCTCACAGCAGGCCGTACTCGGCGCCAGCGGTTGGACCGTCAACGGATCGGCCCGCCAAGGCACCAAGATGATCCGCGACTATTCGAAACTCATGCTCCGCGCCTACAACGCCGAAGCCGACTACGCCGTGCGCAGCATGCGCCCGCACCGCCTCACCTCGCTCGTCGACCGCCTGTACAAGAGCCGGGAGACGATCGCCAAGCTGGGCGCCACCATGGACATCCGGATCTCTGATGCCTACCACGATGCCCGAGTGGAGGAACTGCGTCTGACGGGGGACTTCCTGCAGCGCAAGGAAGAGGAGAAGCAGGCCCAGCGCGAGGCCCGCGCCCGCGAGCGTGAAGAGGCAACCGCTCAGCGGGAACTGGATCGCGAGCGGGAAAAGCTGCACAAGGAGATGAGCCACTACCAGAGCGCGCTGCACAGGCTGCGGGCCCAAGGCGATCATGCGGCCGCGGCCGAGATGGCGGCGAAACTCGCGGAGATCGAGGGGGCCCTGGACGACGTGGAGGCCCGAGCGGCCAACATCCGCACTGGCTATGTATACGTCATCTCCAACGTCGGCGCCTTCGGCGACAACATGGTCAAGATCGGAATGACGCGGCGCCTCGAACCGCTGGAACGCATCTATGAGCTGAGCGGCGCCGCTGTGCCCTTCCGATTCGATGTCCACGCACTGATCTTCAGCAAGGATGCAGTCGGCCTCGAAACCCGGCTGCACCAGGAGTTCACCTCGCGCCGCGTCAACTGGGTCAACAGCCGCAAGGAGTTCTTCCGCGTCACGCCAGCAGAGGTCAAAGCCGTCCTCGAACGCAGCGCCGGTGAGCACCTCGTCGAGTTCAATGAGGTCGCTGAAGCGATCGAATGGCGCAGCAGCACGACGAAAGGCAGCGGATCGCCGTAAAGGCACGCACAAACACCCGGGGACGGGGGGCCGGTGGGCGCTGGCCAACTACCTGGTCGGAACCGGCACTGACCTTGCCGGCGCACTCCAAACCTGGGGGGTCTCAGCGGGCTCGCCCCTGGCCCGAACGGGGCCAACGGGGCTGGCGAGGGTGGCCACTGCCCTGGCCCAGCATCCGCCGGCGGTCTCGGCCGCTGGCTGTCAACACCGGTGCTCGTGGTCTCGGTGGCAGTCATCACCACCATCCGGCTGTGGCCAAGCACGCTCAGGGGGCGAGCAAGCAGCGCCCGTATCTCGGGTTGCAGGAGGTGGATGCGGGCGCCGCCAAGCCTCTCCCTCAGGTTGGCGACCCGGTAGTCCGGTGCACGGGCGCCGAGTTGCCCGCGCATCTGCAGGAGCAGGGGGTGCCAGCCCGCCCCCGACCGCATGCGGCTTGTCCGACACCTGGTGTACGGGGCACCAACCCCGCTCCGGTCATTTTGCAGGGTTCCGTCCTTCCACGTCTGCGCGTCGGCCGATGCGAATCGGTACACCCCCTGCGAGGCGATCTGGCGTAGCGCCGCGCGCCCTGCTCTGGTGAGTTGCTCAAGGATCCTGGTCTGGGCCCGGCTCGAGCACGGCTTCTGTCGCTGTTCCTTATGCGCAGGGGCGGCGCGGCATGGCTCGCTGTCCGCGTGCTCGTCTCAGCGGTCTTGGTGGGTGAACCAGTTCTGTTCGCAGGCCACATCCTGCAGGTGGGAGGCGTCGGAGGTCAGAGCTGAGCGTTCGGCTGCCGCGACGGCTGCCAGGACCCATTCGATGGGGTAGTCGAATGGTGCGTCAAGGATGGCAGTGACAGCTTCGGGGGCGTCATCGAGGACGTCGCTGCGCACGTGGAGCGGCTCCCCGAAGGGCCCTTGTGAGTGTGGGCCGTAAGCGCGCAGTCCCTCCATCAGCTGCGGCGTGAGGGCGTGTGACATCCGTTCGGTCAGGGCGTGCAGGGCTGGCCAGGCAGAGCCGCCGTAGAGAGCCATGTCGATCAGTACCGACTCGTCCAGGGCAGCGAGCTTACTGGGGACGTGATGGGTGAGGAGGTTGACGGTGACCAGGCTCCGGTCGGCAGCGGCAAGTAGAATGGCTTCGGACAGGGGCCGTCCCAACTTCGCAGCGCCCAGCCGACTGGAGCTGAGGCGCAGTGCTGACAACATCTGGTCCGGTATCTTGCTGATGGCGTCGTCCAGGCGCTCAAGGTGCTTGAGCAGTGTGTCTTCGGTGGCGGTGCTGAGCAGTGCCAGTACCCAGACCGCACGCGACAACGGGTCGGTGTAGGTGGTGTATGTGTTCGTCCACCATGTCGTGTCCGCGCGGTTGCGACGTATCTCTTGCAGTAGGCGCCCGTAGTCGGGGCGCGGGCCGAAGCATTCGGAGTCCCGCGTGAGGTCTCCTCCGGTCAGGAACGTCTTGGGATTGGCGGCGGCTCCGACAATGGCGATCTCGGCGGCCAGCCAGCATGGCCCGAACAGTTCGCTGACGGCGCGGGCGGTGTTGCCCCAGATTGATGTGGTGTTTGCCTGTCCTGCGGTGTTCTTCGCCTTCTGCTGCAGGAGGGCGAAGCGGGGGTCCCTTTCGCGAAGACGGCGGAATGCGCCCTGCCGGCGGTGCTGCGGGGCCCAGGCGGTCTCTCGCCCGTCTGCGGTGTCCGGCTGTTCCCACGCCCTGCGTATGTAGTAGTCGGGGCGAAGTACGCTCAATACGTCTCCCACGTAGCCAGAGCAAGGGTGGGTGATGTCGCTGGCGTGGCCGTCGAGGACGGCGCGAAGCAGTTTGTATTCTGCCGGAGAGTCAGGTTCCGCCACGGCTCCGGCGGCGAGGGCCGCAGCTGCGGTGGCCGGGTCGGGTAGGGCGAGACGGTTCACGACCTCCGCGCTGGCGCGGGCCAAGCTCTGAGTCGGTGCGGCCATCTCCAACCAGGTGCGTTCATTTTGGGTACCGGCCACCGCGAGCATATGGCGCTGCCACCACGCGTCGAACCCGGCGGGGTCATCAAGATGCGAAGCGAATTGGATGCGTTCGGCTGTTGCCCGGGAGACTGGCGCCTTCTCGACTAGCGCTCTCAGGCCAGCCGCCAAGTGGTATCCGCCACGATCTCCGGCTACTTCGGGGAGTTCGTGCACGGAGGTGGCGCTGTGGTGAATGAGGCGGACGCTGAGATCGTCGAGGAAGAGCTCCGCGGCCCGGTTCTGCGAGCGCTTACGTCCGATGAACACGCCGTCGGCCAGCAAGTTCCAGGCGGCAATGCGGACCTGCTTGGGGTGCAGGCGGGCCTCGCGCTCCTCCTCCAGTACCTCGACCATACCGCCGAGCTCGTTGGGATTGGCAAATCCAGCGTAGAAGCGCAGGGTGTTGAGCCAGTATCCGCGCCAAACCATGTTGCGCAGCACTTCCCCGGTATCGAAGCCTCGCTGGTCGGCACCCGCGTATTCGTAGAGGTAGCGGGCTGCGAAGTACTCACGCAGCGGCTGCACGTCGAACTCGAAGGTTCCCTGCACCTTGCTCGTGAGGGCCCAGACCCGGTCGGTGACGGCGGTGAACAAGTCGGTAAACATCGACGCGTCTTTGTCGACGTCGAACAGGTAGGTCATTACGGCTTTGAGTAGTTCGCGGGTCGCCATCTGGCCGTTGCCGTTCTCCGCTTCGGCGCGTGCCTGCAGATGCCATCCCAAGAACGCCGTGACCTCCTCCAGGTCGGCGCGGTGTTCGTGGACGGTCGCCGCTTTCTCCGCCTCCCTGTCCAGGAAGGTCTCCATGTAGGAGGTGTAGAGCGCGGTGCGGCTATTCGGCACCGAGTTGGCGCGCCGCTGCATCAGGAACAACAGGATCGTCAGCTGCATGGGGTTGTCTGCCAGCTGGGCGATGTGGGGCTCGGCGGAGCGCTGTCTGAACGTACGCTCCAGCTCGACCAGGTCGGGGCCTGATATGTCTCGGGCTCGCGCCCATTTGTGCAGGTAGGTGTTGCGCAGTTCAGGGGTGAGGCGGGTGAGCGCGATGGTCTCGAACAGCGTTTCGGACGGTTCGGTCAGCTCTGACGCATTGGGTCGGGTGGTGACGATCAGCTGGGCGTTCAAAGCGGTGCGCAGCCGGGCAGCGAAGGAATCGATTTCGTTGACGACGCGCTTACGCGTGGTGGGGCTGGCCACTTCGTCAAGCCCATCGAGGACCACTAGGACAGGCAGCCGGTCCAGAAGGTCGTGCACCGTCGCGGCCTCGGCGGGCAGCCCTCCACCGTGGGCCGTGAGGAACGCGGCAAGGAACTGTTCGAGTTGTCCGTCGCGGCGCAGCCGCTTCTTGGCCGTGCCCATGTCGTCGGCGAAGGGATCCTGCCCTGCCAGCCAGGACGCGTAGTCGTGCAGGTCGATACGCAGTGCGATACGCGGGTCGGCCGGGTGTTCCGGCTCGGCCGGGCCGGTGGCGGACTCGTCGGCTTCGTTGAGGTAGGCCGCGCGGTGGCGCTGGCACAGGTACTGGCTCAGTGTGGACTTGCCCTGGCCGGGTTCGCCGCGCACCAGGGTGAACGGGCGGTCTGCGCGTATCAGATAGCGGGCGGCCCCGGCCAGGTCGGCGGGGTCCTGGCCAAGATTCAGCGTTCCGGGCAGGGGTCGGCGGAGGTTGCTCGGTTCGGAGACACGGGTGGCACCGACGTCGACGAACAGGTCGTCGAGGTTGTGGGTGGTCAGTTCGACTTGCTTGAACTTGACCTTGGAGTCTTCCTCCCACTGCGTGGCGATCACCTTCATCACCAGGTTCCGCAGTTCCTGGTCCTGGGCAGCTGCCTGGGCGCCGTGGATGAAGTACCGCACCAGGTCGTGGCCGGCCAACATGTCGGAATAGGCCCACTTCAGTTCGGTGGGCGCGGCGTCGACGCGCGCGTCGATGTCGGAGCGCCACCACAGCTGCATGGGGATGTTGAAGTCGCGTTTGAACCGGGTGAGCTCGGCGTCCAGGCGGTCCATACTGCCCCGACCCGGGACGGCAGTGCCAGCGACGGAGGTGATGAGCACGTACCGGGTTGCGCCGTCGCGCACCAGCCGGCGGATGTTGTCCGCTTCTTCCTTGATCGCGGCGCTGAGCCAGGAGACCGGATTCTGGGTGGCCTTGCTGGTCCACTTCACCTGATAGATGACGGCTTCGGTGCCGTCGATGCGGGTCATGTCCCGGCCGCCGTCGGAGTGCCCGACCGGGTAGCAGCGGGCGTCGGGGTGGACGTGGGCGAGGAGGGCTGCGCAAAGGCGCTGGAAGTTCTTTTCCGTCAGCCGCTCATAGAGATAGTTGCCCTGCCCCGTGCTGGCATCCGCCATACTGCTCTCCCGACTCGAACTTCCCGTGCGTGTACAGAAGCGACAAGCCTAGTAGGGCTTGGTGGCTCGGCTGTCGCTACGCCCGTTTCCGGGTCGACAGATTGGACGTGGTCCCCGATTCGCACATCTGCAATCGCCAGATACACACCGTTGATCGGCTACTCCCACATCCACTCGGCCGTGGACGATCACTCCCGCCTGGCCTACAGCGAAGTCCTCACCGACGAACGCAAGGAGACAGCCGCAGGCTTCTGGCACCGGGCCCAGGCGTTCTTCGCCGCCCACGGCATCACCGTCGAACGGGTCCTGACCGACAACGGAGCCTGCTACAAGTCCAAGCTGTTCACCCAGACCCTGGCCGCGGCCGGGATCACCCACAAGAAGATCCGGCCCTACCGGCCGCAGACCAACGGCAAGGTCGAACGCTTCAACCGCACCCTGCTGGACGAATGGGCCTACCTCCGGCCCTACACCAGCAACCAGCAGCGGACCGAAGCCCTGGCAGACTTCCCCCCACCTACAACCACCACCGCTACCACACCGCACTGGGCGGACACCCGCCCATCAGCCGCATTGACAACGCTACGGGTCAATACAGTGGGCAAGTACCCCAAGGGTTGGGGGCCGGCCTTCCAGCGTCCGGACAAGCGGGCGGTCGAGCAGGACCCGGAAGCGGTACGCCTCTGTCGCGAGGGGACCTGGCCAGGGATCCGCGCCAGGGCGAAGGCGGAGAACGCCGAAGTCCTCTTCGCCGACCAGGTCGGAATCCGCTCGGACCAGGTCACCGGCCGCACCTGGGGCGCCAAGGGCCGGACGCCGGTCGTCCGCCGGACCGGGAACCGGTTCTCCGTGAACGCGATGTCCGCGATCAGCACCCGCGGCCGGATGCACTTCATGGTCTTCGCCGAGTCGTTCGACGCGGAGGTCATGTGCCGCTTCCTCGCCCTGATCGTCGGGCACTTCGACCGGAAGATCCATTTGATCGTCGACCGGCACTCGGCCCACCGCTCGAAGACTGTCCGGGACTGGCTCGCCGACCACAACGACGAGATCGAGCTGCACTTCCTGCCCTCGTACTCACCCGAGCTGAACCCCGACAAGCTGGTCAACGCCGACCTCAAACGCAGCCTGCCCCACACCCACCGGGCCAGGAACCAGGCCGGACTCGTGGCCGAAATCCGCAGATTCTTCCACAGTCGCCAGCGTCAACCACACATCGTCCGCGGCTACTTCGGCGGCCCACACGTCCGCTACATCCTCGACGAGAATCCTTTGAGTTTCTGATCAATATGTGCTTCAGCTTGGATTTGAGCACCTGTGTGAAGGTCGGCCTTGGCGCTGGTGCGCTCTCGTATTCAGTTGTCGCCAGTGCCCTGAGGAAACAAGCCAGTTGGTGACCGTCCGTGATCGCCGGAGGGGTATCAGCTCCGTGTCCCGCCGGTCTCGTTACGGAGCCGGGTGGCGGTGTTGTCGTGGTGGCCGAGAGCGTCTGCGACGACGGTGGCAGGTAGTTTGGGCAGCCTCTTCGGATGGCGGCGGTGCGGGCGGCTGCGGCAGGGGCACCGAACCTGTTGAGGAGTGCAGACAGGTGATCCGGGCGGCACCGCTACTACCCCACCTGGCCGGGTACCCTGGAACGCCTCCGGTTCATGGATGCAGTGTTGCCTCGCCCTTGACGAGGATGCCGGTGCGCTGGCCCAGGCGTACGGAGACGGGCCCGGCGACCCGGATGCCGACCGGGCCCTCCAGACCGTCGACGGAAACGGTGACCACGGCGTCGTGGCCGTAGAAGGTCACGTCGGTCACGGTGCCCTGGGCGGCGGTCGCGGCTTCGGTGAGCTGGAGTTGCTCGGGCCGCAGCAGGACGGTGCCCTCGCTCCGACCCCCGGGGGGCCCCGCGAGGGGGAGGCGGCCGAGCACGGTCGTCGCGGTGCCGCCGTCGGCGGTTCCGGGGATGAGGACGGCGTCACCGACGAAGCGCGCCACCCAGGGATCGGCGGGGCGGCGGTAGACCTCTTGTGGTGTGTCGCACTGGGCCACGCGGCCGTCCCGTACGACGGCGACCAGGTCGGCGGTGGAGAGGGCTTCCTGCTGGTCGTGGGTGACCAGGAGGGCGGTGGCTCCGGTGGCGCGCAGGGCGGCCCGGACATCCGCCCGGACACCTGTCCGCAGGGCGCTGTCGAGGGCATTGAACGGTTCGTCCAGCAGGACCAGGGCCGGTTCCGGCGCCAGAGCGCGCGCCAGGGCGATGCGCTGCTGCTGGCCGCCGGACAGTTCGTGCGGCATCCGGTCGCCGTAGCCGCCGAGGCCGACGAGTTCGAGCATCTCCTCGGTGCGGCTGCGGCGCTCGGTCCGGTCGTGTCCGGTCAGCCCGAAGGCAACGTTGTGGGCGACGCTCAAGTGCGGAAAGAGCGCCCCCTCCTGGGGAACGATGCCGATGCGGCGTCGCTCGGGGGGAAGGTGGACTCCGGGGCCGGCCAGAGTGCGTCCGCCGACGGTGACGGTGCCCGCGTCGGCGCGCAGGAAGCCGGCGACGATGCGGAGCAACGTGGTCTTGCCGCAGCCGGAGGGGCCGAGGAGGGCGGCCAGAGTGCCGGCGGGGACGGTGAGGTCGAGGCCCTGCAGGACGGGCGCGTCCGGGCCGTAGGACTTCGACACTCCGGTGATCTGTACGTCGGTCATGTGCGGTGCCGCCCGAGGAGGTAGGAGGGGATGGCCGCCAGCAGGATCAGCGCCGCGGCATAGGGGGCCGCCGCGGCGAACGATCCGGTCCCGGTCTCCGTCCAGAGGCGGGTGGCGAGGGTGTCCATGCCGGTGGGGCGCAACAGGAGCGTCGCGGGGAGTTCCTTCATGCACACCACGAAGGTCAGGGCGGCTCCGGCAGCGACGCCGGGCGCGGCCAGGGGGACCGTGATGTCGTGCAGTACGCGCAGGGGGCTGCGGCCGAGCGAGCGGGCGACGTCCTCCAGCACCGGCGGGGACTGCAGTACGGCGGCCCGGGTCGCGGCCACCGCGACGGGAAGGAAGAGCACCGCGTACGCGCAGACGAGCAGCGGGAGCTCTTGGTAGAGCGGCTCGGCGTAGCGGACCGCGAAGAAGACCAGGGACAGGGCGACGGTGATGCCGGGCAGCGCATGGCCGGCATAGGCGGACTGTTCCAGCAGGTGTGCGGTCCGGCCCCGGTGGCGGGCGGCGATCACCCCGACGGGCAGGGCGAGGAGGGTGGTGAGCGCGGCTCCCGCGGCGGCGACACCGAGGGTGGTGCCGGCGGTGTCGGAGAGCCGGGCGGGGTCCCAGGTCGCGGAGTTGCCCACGGCGAGCCAGTACCCGAGCGCCGCCAGCGGCATGAGGACGGCGATGGCCACGACCGCCGTGCACCAAGCCAGGGCGGGTATCCGCCACCGGCCCAGCGGCGCGGGAACGGCCGGGCGCGCCGTCCCGGTACCGGTTCTGGCGTGGCCCGCGCGGCCGCGGGTACGCGCCTCGGCGGCGACGAGCAGAATCGTCATCACGACCAGGACGACGCTGAGGGCGGCGGCCGGGGTGCGGTCGAAGCTGGCGCGGTAGGAGGTGTAGATGCCGCGGGTGAAGGTGTCGTACCGCATCAGGGAGACGGCGCCGAAGTCGGAGAAGACGTACAGCGCGACCAGTACGGCTCCCCCGGCCGCGGCGGGGCGCACCTGCGGCAGCGTGACGCGCAGGAAGGTCTTCAGCGGCCGGTGGCCTAGCGAGCGCGACACCTCCTCCTGTGCCGGATCGGCCCCGCGCAGTGCGGCGGTGACGGGCAGGTAGACGTACGGGAAGCTCACCAGGGTCAGCGCGAGGGCGGCGCCGCCGAAGCCCGCGAGGCCGGGGAACGCGGACAGCCAGGTGAAGGCCGCGACGTAGCTCGGCACGGCCAGGGGCAGGGTCACCAGGACCGACCAGGCCCGGGCGCCGGGCAGCGCGGTCCGTACGGTGAGCCAGGCCAGCGACACGCCGAGCACGAGGCAGGCCGATACGACGACGGCGGCCAGTCCGAGGCTGCGGCCGAGCAGTTGCGCCGTGCGCTCGTTGGCGATGACCTCCCAGGCGAACGCAGGACCGCGCTCCAGGGAGCGGACCGCGAGGTAGCCGAGGGGCAGCAGCGCGAACACGGCGGCAGCGGCCGCCGGCAGGAGCAGGGCGGCAGGCGGGCGGCGCCCGGCGCGCAGCCGCCCGGCGGGCGCGGTGGCGCCTGCCGGGCGGACTGCGGGATCCGCCGGTGCGACAGGATCCGTGGAGTGCATGAAGGTCAGACCATCCCGGCTTCCTGGAGCATCTTCAGGGTCTCCTGAAGCGAGTCCAGCTTGCCGAGGTCGATCTTGGGGGCGTCGAGGGAGGCCAGTGGCGGCAGGTCCTTGACGGTGCTGGTGACACCGGCGGCCAGCGGGTACTCCTTGGTGTCCTCGGCGAAGTACTTCTGGGCTTTCTCCGAGAGCAGGAAGTCGACGGCCTTCTGCGCGGCCGGCGCCTGGTCGCTGCCCTTGAGAATTCCGACTCCGGCCGTGTTGACGAGGGCGCCCGGGTCGCCGCCCGGCAGGAAGTGGATCTTTGCCTTGACCTTGCTCTCGCCCTTTTCGGCGACCTGCTCGTACCAGTAGTAGTGGTTGATCAGGCCGAGCGAGACCTCGCCCTTGCCGACGCCGTCGAGGACCTTGAGGTTGTTCTCGTAGACCTTCGGCTCGTTGGCCTTCAGGCCCTTGAGCCAGGTGCGGGTGGCGTCGTCGCCCTCCAGGACGCGCATGCCGGTGACGAAGGCCTGGAAGGAGGCGTTGGTCGGGACGTAGCCGATCTTGCCTTTCCATTCCGGCTTGACCAGCTCGTGCACGCTGTCGGGGGCCTTGGCGACCTTGGCAGGGTTGTAGGCAAGGACGCGGGCACGCCCGGAGGTGCCCACCCAGTCGCCCGCGCCGCCGCGGAAGGCGGCGTCGACCTTGTCGAGCGAGGCCTGGGGCAGCTGCTCCAGCAGGCCCTTCTTGGAGAGCGCGCCGAGGGCTCCCGCGTCCTGGGAGAAGAACAGGCCCGCCTTGGTCTTGTCGCCCTCTTCCTGGATCTGGGCGGCGAGTTCGGCGCTCTCGCCGTAGCGGACGGCGACCGTGGTGCCGACGGCCTTCTCCAGCTCGTCCAGGAGCGGCTTGACCAGCTTCTCGTTGCGGCCGGAGTAGATCACGAGCCCGGCGTCGTCCTCGTCGACGCCGCAGCCCGCGAGGGCGGGAAGGAGGAGCGCCGCCGCGGAGAGCGCGGCGAGACGGTGGACCAAGGGGCGTCGCATGGGAAGCCTTCCTGCACGTGCAGCGAGAACCTGAACGCCCAATAACTAAGGTAAAGCTAACCTAAAGGCAAGAGTGAAGCACGCAACGTTTCGGCCTCGCGGGGGTTCGGCGGAGCCGACCCTACCTGTGAATTCCTTATGGATCTTCAATGTCTCAGCCGTGACTTTCCTGTGACTATCCTCTGAGGTAAGGCTTTCCTAAGATGCGCTCGTGACAGCCCCTCCAGCCCTACTCCCGGGTACCAAGACCGTTCCGTTCGCCGGCGCCCTCGCGGCCCACGGCGACCGCACCGCGGTCATCGCCGCCGACGGCACCGTGACCTACCGCGAGCTCGCCGCCCGTGTGGAGGCGACAGCCAGTCGTCTGGGGCGGGAGCGCCGTCTGGTCCTGGTGATCGGCGCCAACACCGTCGAGGCGCTCGTCGTCCACCTCGCGGCCCTGTCGGCCGGGCACCCGGTCCTGCTGGTGCCGGGCGACCACCCCGAAGCCGTGCAGTCGCTCGTCGACGCGTACGACCCGGACGTCGTGGCGCACCCGAACGGCGGACAGTGGGTACTCGACGAGCGCCGACCCGTGTCGGCGCACGACCTGCACCCGGATCTCGCGCTCCTGCTGAGCACTTCCGGATCGACCGGTTCGCCGAAACTCGTACGTCTGTCGCACCAAAACCTTCAGGCAAACGCCGAATCCATCGCCGATTACCTGGAAATCCGGGACACCGACCGCGCGGCCACGACGCTGCCGATGCACTACTGCTACGGCCTTTCCGTCATCCACAGCCATCTGCTGCGCGGGGCCGCCTTGATCCTCACCGACCTTTCGGTGGCGGACAGTTGCTTTTGGGAGTTGTTCCGGAACGCCCGGGGAACGACCTTCGCAGGTGTCCCGTACACCTTCGACCTGCTCGACCGCGTCGGCTTCGCCGCGATGGACCTGCCCCACCTGCGCTACGTCACCCAGGCAGGCGGCCGGCTCGCGCCCGACCGGGTCCGGCACTACGCGACCCTCGGCCGCGCCGCCGGCTGGAGGCTTTTCGCGATGTACGGGCAGACCGAGGCGACGGCCCGCATGGCCTACCTGCCGCCCGACCTCGCGGAAACTCAACCCCAGGCAGCCGGAGTCGCGATCCCCGGCGGCGCCTTCCGGCTCCAGCCGCTGCCCGACTGGCCCGAGGAGAACACCGGCGAGCTCGTCTACGCCGGGCCGAACGTCATGCTCGGCTACGCCCACGCCCCCGCGGACCTCGCGCTGGGCCGGACCGTGCAGGAGCTGCACACCGGCGACATCGCGCGGCGCACCGCCGAGGGCATGTACGAGATCGTCGGCCGCCGCAGCGGGTTCGCGAAGATCCTCGGCCTGCGGATCGACCCCGCCCAGGTCGAGGCCATGCTCGCACGGCACGAGGTCACGTCCCTGTGCACCGGCGACGACGAAGCACTCGTCATCGCCGCCATCGGCACGGGCGCCGCGGACGCGCGCCGGATACGGAACATGGTGACGAGCGAGTGCGGCCTGCCGGCCCGGGCGGTCCGCATCCACCTGGTGGCCGACCTCCCCCGTCTGCCCACGGGCAAGCCTGACTACCGCGCGGTGCGTGAACTGGCCCGCCCGACCGACACCGGCTCATCGACGCCCGAGCACCCTATCGGCAGCGGTCCCGAAGACCTGTGCCTGCTCTACGCACGCATCCTCGACCGGACCGACGTGACGCCGGACAGCTCCTTCGTCAGCCTGGGCGGCGATTCGCTCTCGTACGTCGAGATGTCCCTCCACCTCGAAGAGCGGCTCGGCCACCTGCCAACCGATTGGCACGCCACACCGATCCGGGGACTCAGGCCGCCGGAGGGAGAGCCCCCCGCTCGCAGGCGGACCGTGGAGACCAGCGTTGCTCTGCGCGCCATGGCGATCTTCTGCATCGTCGGCTCGCACATCCACGTCTTCGGCATCAAGGGCGGAGCACACCTGCTCCTCGCCATAGCGGGCTACAACTTCGCCCGCTTCCACCTCACCACCGCCGAACGCGGCGAACGCATCCGGCGCGCCTGCCTCAGCATCGCGCGGGTCGCGGTGCCGTCCATGATCTGGATCGGCTTCGTACTCCCCCTCAACGACGACTACACCCTGGCCAACCTCGCCCTCCTCGACAGCGCACTGGGGCCCGAGGACAGCAAGACGGGCATGCACTTCTGGTTCATCGAGGCCTTGGTCTACATCCTGGTCGTCGCCGTAGCCCTCCTCGTGCTCCCCCTCGCCGACCGGGCGGAGCGCCGGTTCCCCTACGGTCTGCCCCTGACGCTCTCCGGTCTCGGCCTGCTCACCCGCTACGACCTGCTCGGCCTCCCCGACCGCGCCCAGATACCCGACGCGGTCACCGTCTTCTGGCTGTTCGCGCTCGGCTGGGCGGCGGCGAAGGCCCGAACGAAGGCGCAGCGGATCGTGGTCACGGCCGCTGCCCTGGCCACGGTGCCTGGTTTCTTCCCCGGCGACCCCGGACGAGAGGCGATCATCATCGCCACGTTCGCCCTGCTCGTGTGGGTGCCTTCCCTCCCCAGCCGCGAACGTGTCAACCAGGTCGCCGGCCTCCTGGCCACCAGCTCGCTGTACATCTACCTGACCCACTGGCAGATCTTCCCGCTGATCGAGGGGTTCTCCCGGCACTTGGCCTTCCTCGCCTCGCTAATCTTCGGCATCGCCTACGGTGCCACAGCGAACCACCTGATGCGCGCACTGCCCTCGCTGCTCGCACTGGGTGCACTGCGCAGACTCACCCGTCCGGGACTCCGAGCTCGAAGATCTTCCGACGCGCTCGAGTATCCGGCCGCCTCAGCTACAGGCGGAGGATGACCAGGGCGGTGTCGTCGGTGGCGCCGGCATATGGGAGCAGGACGGTCAGGAGGGCGTCGGCGAGTGTTTCGGGGTCGGCGCCCTGGTGGCGGGTGAGGGAGTCGGCGAGGCGGGCGAGCCCGGTGTCGATGTCCTCGTGGCGGCGTTCGATCAGCCCGTCGGTGTAGAGGACCAGGGTGGCTCCGTCGGTGTATGTGGTCTGGGCCTGGGGGCGGGGGAGGTGTTCGGGGCGGGCGCCGAGCGGGGGGTCGGTGGCCTGGTCGAGGAACTCGATGGTGTTGTCGGGGTGCAGCAGGGCCGGCGGGGGGTGGCCGGCGCTGCTGTAGGCGATGGTGTGGTTGGGGCTGTCGATGACGGCCAGGAATGCTGTGGTCGACTCCGCGCCGTCGACCGAGCGGGCGTACAGGCCGAGGACTTCCAGGGCGCGGGCGGGCCGTGGGCGACACGGGACGCTGCGCTCAGGGCGCTGCGCAGCTGTCCCATGACGCCGGCGGCGGTCAGGCCGGCGCCGACGACGTCGCCAACGGCCACCGCGGTGCGGTCGCCGGGCAGGTCGACCAGGTCGTACCAGTCCCCGCACACGTTCAGGGCCCCGACTGCGGGCAGGTAGCGCACCGCCGCGTGGTGATGGCGCAGAGGCTCGGGGGCGGGCAGCATCGCCTCTTGCAGGCGAAGGGCGACTCCGCGTTCGCGGGCGTGGGCCTCGCGCAGCCGCTCGTTGATCTCCTGCAGTTCCCCGGCCCGGTTGTACAGCTCGCCTTCCAGCGCCGGCGCCGGTGGAGCGCTGTCCTGGCTGCGGCGGGCGTGGATCAGCTCGGTGATGTCCTCCTCCCGGTGCAGCAGCAGAGCGACCTGTCCGTCCGGGCCGAAGACGGGCACGTTGACCGGACTCCAGTACCGCTCCTGCCACACCCCGGGCCGGCCCGGGTACTCCACGTCAAAGCGGTGCAGGGTCATGGCGTCGCGCTTCCCGGTCGCGGCCACCCACCGCAGTGAATCCCGCAGCTTGCACATGCCGGTTGCGGAAGGGTCCGCGGGATCGTCGGGGAAGGCATCCCACAGGTAGCGGCCCACGACCTGCTCACGAGTGCGTCCCAGGCTGGTCAGGAACGCCTCGTTGACGTCGGCGTACACCAGTGTGTTTGAAGCCCAATCTCCAGAAGATGCAATTTCCCATCCGCCGGAAAGACGACTGAAACCGGCGCCGTACTCTGCACCGCCTTCGAATGGTTCGGGGGTGCACTTCCGGGGTGCGGGGCGATGTCCAACGAGGACATTCAAGGAGATGAGTGGGACGCCTAAGTCGCGCTAAGGGTTGTCCCGTAAGTGATCTTCGAGTCGCCGGGGCCGGGTGGCTGCGGTCGGGTCCGCTCGCCTATCCGGTGAGGGCGAGGTTGTGCATG
>NZ_JBHXNP010000143.1:0-18748 GCF_042719495.1 Streptomyces sp. NPDC058525 | reverse complement strand
TTGATCACCAACTTCGTGGACAACACCCCTGGGGTGTCCCACACCGTGGTGGTCTCCGCCGACGGCCTCCTTCTGGCGATGTCCGAAGGATTCCCCCGCGACCGCGCCGATCAGCTGGCGGCCGTGGCCTCCGGACTGACCTCGCTGACCGCCGGTGCCTCCCGCATCTTCGAGGGCGGCGCCGTCAACCAGACCGTGGTCGAGATGGACCGGGGATTCCTCTTCCTCATGTCCGTCTCGGACGGGTCCTCCCTGGCCGTACTGGCGCACCCCGAGTGCGACATCGGCCTCGTCGGCTACGAGATGGCCCTCCTCGTGGACCGCGCCGGCAGTGTCCTGACCCCGGACCTGCGCGCGGAACTGCAGGGAAGCCTGCTCATCTGACTCCCCCTCCCCCGGCCGGACGGTACTAACGGCCGGGGGACCGGAGCATTCGCCCCGGAACCCAGTACCACCGCCAGGCCGTCATACCGTCCCCCCACCGGCCGCCCCGTCAGACGGCACGCTGACCACTGCTGTCCAGCCCGGAGGATCAATGACCCCGCCCCCCGCCTACCCCGATGCGTACGGAGATTCGTACTCGGAAGGCGACCAGCCGCTGGTGCGTCCGTACGCGATGACCGGCGGCCGGACCCGGCCCCGCTACCAGCTCGCGATCGAGGCCCTGGTGAGCACCACGGCCGATCCGATGCACCTGTCCGGCCTGCTCCCGGAGCACCAGCGCATCTGCACCCTGTGCCGCGAGGTCAAGTCGGTCGCGGAGGTCTCCGCACTGCTGTCGATGCCGCTCGGTGTCGCCCGGATCCTCGTCGCCGACCTGGCGGAGGCCGGAATGGTGGCCATCCACCAGCCGGGCAATGGAGAGGCCGGCGGCACGCCGGACGTCACACTGCTCGAAAGGGTGCTCAGTGGACTTCGCAAGCTCTAACGGAAGCCCTCACGCCGCGGCGCCGCGCTCCACCACCTCCGCGAAGATCGTGGTGGCGGGCGGCTTCGGCGTGGGCAAGACCACGTTCGTGGGCGCCGTTTCCGAGATCAACCCGCTGCGCACCGAAGCCGTCATGACCTCCGCCTCGGCGGGCATCGACGACCTCACGCACACCGGCGACAAGACCACGACGACCGTCGCGATGGACTTCGGCCGCATCACGCTGGACCAGGACCTGATCCTGTACCTCTTCGGTACGCCGGGCCAGGACCGCTTCTGGTTCATGTGGGACGACCTGGTCCGCGGCGCCATCGGGGCGATCGTCCTGGTCGACACCCGCCGGCTGGCGGACTGCTTCCCCGCCGTCGACTACTTCGAGAACAGCGGCCTGCCGTTCGTCGTGGCCCTCAACGGCTTCGAGGGGCACCAGCCGTACACCCCGGAGGAAGTCCGCGAGGCCCTGCAGATCGGCCCGGACGCTCCGATCATCACCACCGACGCCCGCCACCGCGCGGACGCCAAGAGCGCACTCATCACGCTCGTCGAGCACGCCCTCATGGCGCGGCTCAAGTAGCGTTGTGCCACTGCCGTATCCGGGGGGCGGGCTGTGTCATACGACACGGCCCGCCCTTCTGGTTCATAACGTTTCGACAGACAATTGGCGCCAGTTGGCAACGGGGCGCGTTCGGCCGGTGCCGCTACGCGCACAACTCGCTCCATTTTTGCCGCAGGAAGCTCTTTATGTCCGATTTATGTCGGGCATAAGGCTCTGGGAATGGCCGCTTTCAACTGTTTGGAACACGGCCGTTAACCGTGCTGGAATTCAACGAACTAGCTAGTAGCACCGCCGAGAGGTTGTTGGTCGAGTGAGGCGAAGCAACACGAGCCCCGCGGATGAACCCGCGCGCGGCAACTTCACCCCGCCGCCGCGAGCGGCCGCGTCGCCCGTCGACGTGCCCGTGGAACCGCCGGTGAGCGGTGGGAGTGCCAGCAGATTCTCGCCCCGCAACTGGCGCGTGCCGACCCGTCTGAACGCCATCCTGCTCGTACCGGCCCTCGTCGGCCTGGTCATGGGCGGCTTCCAGGTGAAGGGCTCCGTCGACACCTGGAACGAGGCCAAGGACGCCGAGAAGATAGCCAGGGTCGTCCAGGCCTCCTCCGAGTACAGCCAGGCGCTGCTCAACGAGCGCGACCTCACGGCCGAGCCGCTGCTGAGCGGCAACCCCAACAGCGAGATCGTCACCAAGGCCCGCGGCACGACCGACGCGGCCAAGGTGAAGTTCGACCAGGCCGTCCAGGACATGCCGAAGAACCTGGGCCTGGAGCGGCGCCTGGACCTCTTCCGCGGGGACGAGCCCAAGCTCAAGACGGTCCGTGAGACGGCGTACGTCGCCGCGGCGGAGACCGCGAAGAAGAACCTCCCCACCGCGGCGGGCCCGATCCCGACCGAAGAGGGCTATGTGCTGGTCCAGCACTACCTCATGCAGTTCTCCAACGAGCTGGGCCTGGGCACCGGCAACGTGACCTCGTACGGCCGCATGGTCTACGCGATCCAGCTGGCCAAGGCCGCCAACTCGCTCCAGCGCGCCGTCGGCACCCACCTGCTGGTCCGGCCGAGCACGAACGAGGACATCCGCAAGAGCCAGCTGGTCGCCTTCTCCTCGTACGCCTACCTCGAGGAAATCGCCATCGGCGAGTACGTCGCGGCGGGCACCGAAGAGGACGTGAACCGCCTCAAGCAGGTCATGCAGAAGAAGTCCGACGAGGGCGCCGCCAAGCTCGCCGAGGCCAAGGCCAAGGCCGAGGAGGCCGGCGTCCGCTTCGTGCCGCCGCCCGTGGCAGCCAACAAGTCGGTCCTTACCGGCATGACCGAGGCGATAGCCAGCGGCGAGAACAAGACCAAGCTCGCGGCCAACGGCACCACGCCGATGGCCTGGCAGGCAGCGGCCACCGCGAAGTTCGACGGCTACGACGAGATCGAGAAGGACCTCCTCGACAAGGCCGTCAAGGACGCCGTCGCGGTCTCCGACGAGGCCCGCACCGACGCCATCGTCAACGGCGCCATCGTGGTCGTGGCCCTGCTCGCCGCCTTCATCATGGCCGGTCTCATGGCCCGCCAGATGGGCCGCGCGATGCGCCGCCTGCGCTCCGCCGCCTTCGACATCGCCGAGCAGCGCCTGCCGATGCTCGTCGACCAGCTCTCGCGCACCGACCCGGGCAAGGTGGACACCCGTGTCCAGCCGATCCCGATCGACTCCCAGGACGAGATCGGCGAGGTCGCCCGCGCCTTCGACCAGGTCCACCGGGAAGCGGTCCGGCTCGCCGCCGAGCAGGCGCTCCTGCGAGGGAACGTCAACGCGATCTTCACCAACCTCTCCATGCGCAACCAGTCGCTGATCGAGGGCCAGCTGACCCTCATCACCGACCTGGAGAACAACGAGGCCGACCCGGACCAGCTGGAGAACCTCTTCCGCCTGGACCACCTGGCCACCCGCATGCGCCGCAACGGCGAGAACCTCCTCATCCTCGCGGGTGAGGAGCCGGGCCGCCGCTGGGACCAGCCGGTGCCCCTCGTCGACGTCCTGCGCGCCGCCTCCTCCGAGGTGGAGCAGTACGAGCGCATCGAGCTGTCGGGCGTCTCCGAGGCCGAGATCCACGGCCAGGCCGTGACCGACCTCGTGCACCTGCTCGCCGAGCTGCTGGAGAACGCCACCACGTTCTCCTCCCCGCAGACCAAGGTCCGCGTCAACGCCACGCGTCTGCCCGACGGCCGCGTGATGGTCGAGATCCACGACAAGGGCATCGGCCTCACCGCCGAGGACTTCGCGGACATCAACCACAAGCTGGCCAACCCGCCGACCGTGGACGCCGCGATCTCGCAGCGCATGGGTCTGTTCGTGGTCGGCCGGCTGGCGGACCGCCACAGCATCCGCGTCCAGCTGCGCCCCTCGGGCGAGGCGGCCGGCACCACCTCGCTGGTCATGCTCCCCGACGCCATCACCCACGGTGGCGGTGGCGAGGGCATCCCGGACGACGACTTCACGGTCTCCCAGATCATCCCGGAGCAGAAGGCCCAGCAGGCCGCCCCGCTGCGCACGGCCGCCGAACTCGGCTTCGACGACTCCCGCTACGACCAGCAGGGCGGCGAGGGCCGCGAGCTCGACCCCGTCGGCCGGTCCCTCGGACGTGAGGAGCGGCGCGCCGCGCTGGAGGCCCAGGTCGGCTACCCGCACGGCCAGGAGCAGCAGTACGACCAGCCGGCCCAGGAGTATCCGGAACCTCAGCCCGAGCACGGCTACCAGCCGTACCAGGGCTACGAGCAGCAGCCCGAGCAGGGCTACGACGGCTCGTACGAGGCACCGGGGGCGCAGCAGGCGTACGAGGAGTACCCGCAGCAGGGCTACGCGTATCCGGAAGCCGGCTACGAGGACGGCCGGCAGACGGCTCCGGAGTACGACGGTGGCTACGACTCCCGGTCGCAGCAGGCCGAGTGGCCTGGGCAGAACACCTACCCGGCTGCCTACCAGCAGGATTACGGGACCGAATCGGAATCCCCGGCCGTCCCCGAAGCGGCGCCGGAGCGCGTAGGCTTCGACCGTCCGGGCGCCGCTGCCGACACCGGTCACCAGATGACCGGAGCGGGCCTGCCGCGACGCGGCAGCCAGCAGCAGTGGCAGCCGGCACAGCAGGAAGCGGAGTCCTCCGGATCCCTCTTCGAGCAGCGGCCGCAGCGTCAGCAGCAGCCCGCTGAACCGGAGCGGTCCCCGGAGGAGACAGAAGGCACCGCCGCCTGGCGCTCGCGCAACGACGAGCGCTGGCAGCAGGCCGGCAAACTCCGTGAGCCGAAGGCGGGCGGGGTCACCCCGTCCGGTCTCCCTCGGCGGGTGCCCAAGGCCAACCTGGTCGAGGGCGCGGCGGAGACGACCCCGCAGGGCGGCCCCCAGGTCTCCCGCGCTCCCGAGGACGTCCGCGGCAGGTTGAGCAACCTGCGGCGGGGTGTCCAGCAGGGACGCAGCGCGGGTTCTGAGCAGTCAAGTAACAGCTATGACCAGGAGCGTTAGTGTGAGCCCGATGAGCCAGGCGGCACAGAACCTGAACTGGTTGATCACCAACTTCGTGGACAACACCCCTGGGGTGTCCCACACCGTGGTGGTCTCCGCCGACGGACTCCTTCTGGCGATGTCCGACGGGTTTCCGCGCGACCGCGCCGATCAGCTGGCGGCCGTGGCCTCCGGACTGACCTCGCTGACCGCCGGAGCCTCCCGCATCTTCGAGGGCGGCGCCGTCAACCAGACCGTGGTCGAGATGGACCGGGGGTTCCTCTTCCTCATGTCCGTCTCGGACGGATCCTCGCTCGCGGTGCTCGCGCACCCCGAGTGCGACATCGGCCTCGTCGGTTACGAGATGGCTCTTCTGGTGGATCGTGCGGGCAGTGTCCTGACCCCGGACCTGCGCGCCGAGCTGCAGGGAAGTCTTCTCAACTAGCAGACAGGCAGTGCGTTTCGCGCCATCGCACCATAGGGTGCGGTGGCGCGGTTCCACAGGGAGTACTGCGTTCTTGGAGTCGGAGGAGGAAACGTGACAACACCCGGAGGTCATCCTTATGGCGGCGCTCAGCAGCCGCAGGGTGGGCAGCACGACCAGAACCGCTTCAACTTTCCCTCTGCTCCCAGCCGGCCCGTGCCGGAGCACAACCCCTACCAGCAGCAGCCGTACGGACAGCCCCAGCAGCCCCAGATGCCTCATCAGCAGCAGCCTCCGCGTGCCGCGCGTCAGCCGGCTCCGAAGGCCCACAACCCGCTGGTGCGCCCGTACGCGATGACCGGCGGCCGTACTCGGCCGCGCTACCAGCTCGCCATCGAGGCGCTGGTCAGTACCACGGCCGACCCCGCGCGGCTGCAAGGGCAGTTGCCCGAGCACCAGCGCATCTGCCGTCTGTGCCAGGAGATCAAATCCGTCGCGGAGATCTCGGCACTCCTCTCCATTCCTCTTGGTGTCGCCCGCATCCTCGTCGCCGACCTGGCGGAGGCGGGCCTTGTCGCCATTCACCAGCCCGGCGGCGACGAGTCTGCCGGCGGCCAGCCAGATGTGACACTGCTCGAAAGGGTGCTCAGTGGACTTCGCAAGCTCTAACGGCGGAGCGGCTCGCTCCACCACCTCCGCGAAGATCGTGGTGGCGGGCGGCTTCGGCGTGGGCAAGACCACGTTCGTCGGCGCGGTCTCCGAGATCAACCCGCTGCGCACCGAAGCCGTCATGACCTCCGCCTCGGCGGGCATCGACGACCTCACCCACACCGGTGACAAGACGACCACCACGGTCGCGATGGACTTCGGCCGCATCACGCTGGACCAGGACCTGATCCTGTACCTCTTCGGTACTCCGGGCCAGGACCGCTTCTGGTTCATGTGGGACGACCTCGTGCGCGGTGCCATCGGCGCCGTCGTGCTCGTGGACACGCGCCGCCTCGCCGACTGCTTCCCCGCCGTCGACTACTTCGAGAACAGCGGCCTGCCGTTCGTCATCGCCCTCAACGGCTTCGACGGCCACCAGCCCTACACCCCGGAGGAAGTCCGCGAGGCCCTGCAGATCGGCCCGGACGCCCCGATCATCACCACCGACGCCCGCCACCGCGCGGACGCCAAGAGCGCACTCATCACCCTGGTCGAGCACGCCCTGATGGCCCGCCTGCGCTAGCGGCGCCGGGCCTCCCCCGGAACACGCCGAAGGCCCCCCGTGTCGGACGACACGGGGGGCCTTCGCGTTGCCGGCCGCGCCCCCATGCGGAAGGCCCCGCACCCTGGAGGGTGCGGGGCCTTCTCGGCGCTCTCGGCGCGGCTGCTCAGCCCTGCCAGCTGTGCGGGGCGCGGAAGCCCGGGGTGCGCTCCAGGCGGCGCCAGCCGGCCTGGGAGCGGGGGGCGGGGACGGTCTCGGGGGTGGCGGCGGCACGGGCGAGCAGGATCGCGGTGATCGCGGCCAGCTCCTCGGGCGCGGCGTTGCCCTTTTCGACGCGCAGCAGGGTGTCGGTGCTCATCGGTGGCTTTTCTCCTCTACTGCGGCGGGTTGCCGTGCTTGCGGGACGGCAGGTCGGCGTGCTTGTTGCGGAGCATCGCGAGGGCGGACACGAGGGTCTCGCGGGTCTCGGCGGGGTCGATGACGTCGTCGACGAGGCCGCGCTCGGCCGCGTAGTACGGGTGCATCAGCTCGGCCTTGTACTCCTTGACCATGCGGACGCGCATGGCCTCGGGGTCCTCGGCGTCCGCGATCTGCTTGCGGAAGATGACGTTGGCCGCGCCCTCGGCGCCCATGACGGCGATCTCGTTGGTGGGCCAGGCGTAGGTGATGTCGGCGCCGATGGACTGGGAGTCCATGACGATGTACGCGCCGCCGTAGGCCTTGCGCAGGATCAGCGAGATCCGCGGGACGGTGGCGTTGCAGTACGCGTACAGCAGCTTGGCGCCGTGGCGGATGATGCCGCCGTGCTCCTGGTCGACGCCCGGCAGGAAGCCGGGGACGTCCAGCAGCGTGATGATCGGGATGTTGAAGGCGTCGCACATCTGGACGAAGCGCGCGGCCTTCTCGGAGGCCTCGATGTCCAGGACGCCGGCGAGGTGGCCGGGCTGGTTGGCGACGATGCCGACCACCTGGCCGTCCATCCGGGCCAGGGCGCAGATGATGTTGCGGGCCCAGCGCTCGTGGATCTCCAGGACGTCGCCCTCGTCGACGAGCTCCTCGATGACCTTGAGCATGTCGTACGGGCGGTTGCCGTCGGCGGGCACCAGGTCGAGGAGGACCTCGGAGCGGCGGTCCGCCGGGTCGCTCGTCTCGTGGACGGGCGGGTTCTCGCGGTTGTTGGAGGGCAGCATCGTGATGAGGTAGCGGACCTCGGAGATGCAGGTCTCCTCGTCGTCGTACGCGAAGTGCGCGACGCCCGAGGTCTCGGCGTGCACGTCCGCGCCGCCGAGGCCGTTCTGGGTGATCTCCTCGCCGGTCACCGCGCGGACCACGTCCGGGCCGGTGATGAACATCTGCGAGGTCTCCCGGACCATGAACACGAAGTCCGTGAGGGCCGGGGAGTAGGCGGCGCCGCCGGCGCAGGGGCCCAGCATGACCGAGATCTGCGGGATGACGCCCGAGGCCTTGGTGTTGCGCTGGAAGATGCCGCCGTAGCCGGCGAGGGCGGAGACGCCCTCCTGGATGCGGGCGCCGGCACCGTCGTTGAGGGAGACCAGGGGGGCACCGGCCGCGATGGCCATGTCCATGATCTTGTGGATCTTCGTGGCGTGGGCCTCGCCCAGGGCGCCGCCGAAGATGCGGAAGTCGTGGGCGTAGACGAAGACCGTGCGGCCCTCGACCGTGCCCCAGCCGGTGATGACACCGTCGGTGTAGGGCTTCTTGGCCTCCAGGCCGAAGCCGGTCGCGCGGTGGCGGCGGAGCTGCTCGACCTCCTTGAAGGAACCTTCGTCGAGGAGCAGCGCGATGCGCTCGCGGGCGGTCAGCTTGCCCTTGGCGTGCTGGGTCTCGGTCGCGCGGTCACTGGGGCCGCGCCGTGCCTGCTCGCGCAGGGAGTGCAGCTCGGCCACGCGCCCGCGGGCGTCCGTCGGCTCGCTCGGGGTCTGGTCCACAACGGTCATGTACCGACCTTACGAAGATCGCGATGAAAAACCTCCGTTCATTCCGCACAGTCTCAGGAGTCTTCCGCTGTCCGGCCCGCACAGTACGACCGGAGGAACCAAGGACTCCGCCAGAGGAGACCTTCGTCCTTTGTGCTTCTCCCACAAAACGGCCCGACACGCGGGTCAGATGTTGAAAATTGAACGGAATAGGTCTAACGTCGTCCCCGTTGAAGTCGTTGAAGATTCAACAGAATCTCTCAGGCCACTACCGAGGAGCACGTCATGGGCCTCTTCACCCGCCGCAGCCAGGACACCGCCACCGCCACCGCCCCCACCGCCGCCACGGCCGTGGACCCGGCGCTCGCCGCCCTCACCGGCGACTACGTCATCGACGCCGCCCACAGCAGCATCGGCTTCACCGTCCGCCACGCCATGGTCACCAACGTCCGCGGCAGCTTCGACGCCTTCGAGGGCGCCCTGCACCTGGACGGCAGCGACCCGGCCCGCTCCACGGCCTCCATCGACGTGACGATCGGCTCGGTCAACACCGGCATCGGCGACCGCGACGCCCACCTGCTGGGCAGCGACTTCTTCGACGCCGAGCTCTTCCCGCTGATGACCTTCCGCTCCACCCGGGCGGCGCAGCTCGGCGGCGACGCGTACCGCATCACCGGCGAGCTGACGATCAAGGACGTGACCCGCCCGCTCTCCATCGACCTGGAGTTCACCGGATCCGCCACGGACGTCTACGGCAACGAGCGCGTCGGCTTCGAGGGCTCCGCCGAGATCCTGCGCTCCGACTGGGGCCTGACGTGGAACGCCGCGCTGGAGGCCGGCGGTGTGATGGTCAGCGACAAGGTGAAGCTGGGCTTCGACATCTCGGCCATCAAGCAGGCCTGACCGGCGCGGCCGCGGACCGTCCGGGGGCGGCTACCAGCCGCCCCCGCCGTCGAATCCGCCACCGCCGCCGAAGTCCCCGCCGCCGAAGTCGGACGGGTTGAAGTCCGCGCCGGACACGTCCCCGCCCTCGAAACCGCCGCCCATCGTGCCGCCGAGGTCCGAGGCGTAGGCCGGGCTGGACATCATCGAGCCGAGCATCGTGCCCACGAGCAGGCCGGGCAGCATGCCGCCGCCGAAGTAGCCGCCGGCCCAGGGGCCGTAGGCCGGGCCCGCGTCGTAGTACGGGCGCGGCCCGTGCTCCGTGTCGACCGTACGGACCGCCGGGTCCTGGCCGTCGCGCAGCCGGACGGCGTCCGCCGTGCAGACCGGGACGGTGCGCGGGGCCCCGCCCGCCGGGGCCCAGGAGGCGTCTTCCGTACTGGGCCCGTGCCGCGGGTCGAAGAAGCAGGGCGAGCGGCGCTCGGGCAGCGGCCTGCCCTGACGGCGCGCATCGAGGGTGGCCAGGGCGAAGCGGCCGTCCTCCAGGGCCTGCGTGACCCCCGTGACCTCTTCCGGGTACCGCACGGAGCCCATGATCTGCTTGGCCTTCTCGTACGAGTCGAGCCCCTGCTCGTAGTCCTTGCGCATGGCGTCGTCCGCGCCGGGCTCGCCGGGGTGGAAGTCGAGGCGTTCGAGTTCCTCGCCGAAGGCCGTGATGTCCTCGTCGACGACCACGCTCAGGCGCTCGATGGCCTCGCGCCGGGCCTCTTCCTTCTTCTTGCGGTTGCGGCGCACCAGCGCGTACGCACCGCCGCCGCCGACCGCGGCCACCGCGCCGAGCGTGATCAGGCCGGCGACCGGAGCGCCGTCGTCCGCGCCGACGCTGCCCCAGGAGGCCGGGGCTCCGCCCTTGACCTGGGTCAGGGCCTGGTCCACGAAGTTGTCGAGCTGGGTGCCGGCGTCCACCGGCCCGCCGGTCTTCACGGCCTCGGAGAGGTTGCGCACGGCGTTGCCCGGCATGACCGAGCCGTCCGCGGCGGCGTTGAAGCCGTCGCCGAGCCGGACCGCGTAGAGCCCCGTGATACCGGTCTCGGCGCGGATGGCGCTGAGCACCTTGTCCTGCGGGAACTCCCCGGTGGCCGGCAGCACCGCGACGAACACCGGCTTGCCGGCGTCCTTGATCTTCTGGGCGAGCGCGTCCGCCTCCGCCTTGGGCAGCTGCGCCTCGGCCCGGGGATCGACGTAGACGGGGCCCTTCTTGAGGGCCTCCGCCACGGCGGCCACACCGGTGGCCGCCGACGCCTGCGGGGCTGCCACGAGGGCGGCCCCCGACAGGGCCAGCAGCAGACCGGCGAACACCGATCCCATTCGTACGGATATCAGCCTGGTCCTCATAACCATGACGCTACCCGAACCGGTACTTTCCTGTGTGAGCTGGACATAAGTCCCGCACGCCGAGTGCTGACGGCGGCTACTCGGCCGGTTCCACGCCCGCGTGCAGGAGGCCGTAGGTGAAGGCGTCCTCCAGGGCCTGCCAGGAGGCCGCGATCACGTTCGGGGCCACGCCGACCGTGGACCACTCGCGGACCCCGTCCGTCGTGGCGACCAGGACGCGGGTCGTGGACTCCGTGCCGTGCGTGCCCTCCAGGATGCGGACCTTGTAGTCGACGAGCTCGAACTTGGCGAGCTGCGGGTAGAAGCGCTCCAGCGCCACCCGCAGGGCCCGGTCCAGCGCGTTGACCGGGCCGTTGCCCTCGGCCGTCGCGACGATCCGCTCGCCCTTGGCCCACAGCTTGACCGTGGCCTCGTTGGCGTGGGTGCCGTCCGGGCGGTCCTCGACGATCGCCCGCCAGGACTCGATGCGGAAGTACTTGCGGGCCCGGCCCTCGGCCTCGGCGCGCAGGAGCAGCTCGAAGGAGGCGTCGGCGGCCTCGTACGTGTAACCCTTGAGCTCGCGCTCCTTGACCCGCTCCACGACCCGGGAGATCAGCGCGCGGTCCCCGCCGAGGTCGACGCCGAGCTCCTTGCCCTTGAGCTCGATCGAGGCGCGGCCGGCCATGTCGGAGACCAGCATCCGCATGGTGTTGCCGACGCGCTCGGGGTCGATGTGCTGGTAGAGGTCCGGGTCGACCTTGATGGCCGAGGCGTGCAGGCCCGCCTTGTGCGCGAAGGCGGAGACGCCCACGTACGGCTGGTGCGTGGAGGGCGTGAGGTTGACGACCTCGGCGATGGCGTGCGAGATCCGGGTCATCTCGGCGAGGGCGCCCTCGGGGAGCACCGTGCGGCCGTACTTGATCTCCAGGGCGGCCACGACGGGGAAGAGGTTCGCGTTGCCGACGCGCTCGCCGTAGCCGTTGGCCGTGCACTGCACGTGGGTGGCGCCCGCGTCCACGGCGGCCAGGGTGTTGGCGACGGCGCAGCCGGTGTCGTCCTGGGCGTGGATGCCCAGGCGGGCGCCGGTGTCGGCGAGGACGGTGGCGACGGTCGCGGCGATCTGGGCGGGCAGCATCCCGCCGTTGGTGTCGCAGAGGATGACGACGTCGGCGCCGGCCTCGTGGGCGGTGCGCACGACGGACTTCGCGTACTCGGCGTTGGCCCGGTAGCCGTCGAAGAAGTGCTCGCAGTCGACGAAGACGCGGCGGCCTTCGGCGACCAGGTGGGAGACCGTGTCCCGGACCATCTCGAGGTTCTCGTCCAGGGTGGTGCGCAGGGCGAGTTCGACGTGGCGGTCGTGGGACTTGGCGACGAGCGTGATCACCGGGGCGCCGGACTCCAGCAGGGCCCGCACCTGCGGGTCCGTGGCGGCCGCGCCGCCCGCCCGCCGGGTGGCGCCGAAGGCGACCAGCTGGGCGTTCTTGAAGGCGATCTCGGCCCGGGCGCGGGCGAAGAACTCGGTGTCGCGGGGGTTGGCGCCGGGCCAGCCGCCCTCGATGAAGCCCACCCCGAAGTCGTCCAGGTGCCGGGCGATCGTGAGCTTGTCGGCGACCGTGAGGTTGATGCCTTCGCGCTGGGCGCCGTCGCGCAGCGTGGTGTCGAAGACATGGAAGCTGTCGTCCAGGCCCCCTGAGCGCACGGGTGCCGCCTCTGGTGTCGTCGTCATGCTGATCTGACTCCTGTCGGATGAGTGGTTCCGGATGCCCGCCGAAGGGGGCAGGCCACCGTCACTGCCCCCATCATCGCGCGCGGTCCGCTCCCGGCAGGGTCGGGCCGGGAAACGAAAAAACCCCTCGCGGGTAGCGAGAGGTCTGCGCGCGGGTCCGAGGCACGGTGTCCGCTTCCGCGAAGGTTTTCCGCGGTTCAGCGGCCACTGGGGACCGGCGCGCTGCTGGCGATAATCATGAGCTGAGCAGGCACGCTCGCAGTGTGCCACACCGCTCGCCGCGGATGGACGGCGATCTCACCATGCGGGCACGGACCTCAGTGGTGCGGGGCGAGGGATTCCGTGAGGTACTCCCGGACGTGGTCGAGGATCGCGTCCCGGTCCATCGTCGGCAGGCCCACCGCCAGCTGGATGCTGAACCCGTCGAGCAGGGCCCGGATGCGGGCCGCCACGCGGTCGGGGTCCACCGGGCGGAACTCGCCGCGCGAGATGCCCTCGGCGAGCAGCGCCACCAGGTCGCGGTGCCAGGCGCCCTCGATGGCGGCCTGGCGGTCGCGCTCCTGGGGGCCGGCGTTCTGGGAGCGGTTCCAGACCTCCAGCCACAGCGTCCAGTGCGGGTCGCGGGGCCGCGTGGGCACGTAGAGGTCGACGTACGCCCGCAGCCGCTCGCTCACCGGGCCGCGGCGGGAGAGCAGCGCCCGCCGCTCGGTGCCCAGTTCCGACTCGCTCCACTCCAGGGTCTGGAGCAGGAGCTCGTCCTTGCTGCGGAAGTAGTAGAGGAGGTGGCCGCTGCTCATGCCGACCTCGCGGCCCAGGCCGGCCATGGTCAGGCCTTCCAGTCCGCGTTCGGCGATCGTGGCCATGGCGGCGACGAGTACGTCCTCGCGCGGGGGCGCGTTCTTCCGCGCCGCCCGTACCGGTACTCCGCCCGCCGCCATGGCCGCTCCTCGTCGCTCCGCGCCGGTCCAGGTCCTCAGACCTTCGGCTGCTGCTGGGTGATGCAGTGGATTCCGCCACCCCCGGCGAAAATCGTACGTGCGTCAACGAGTGTCACGGTCCGCTCGGGGAACAGTCCGCGGAAGATCTCTGCGGCCTCCTCGTCGCGAGGGTCGTCGAAGGAGCACAGCACGACACCGTCGTTGCACAGGTAGTGGTTGATGTACGAGTAGTCCACCCACTCCCCGTCCTCCTCCAGCACGGTCGGCGCCGGGATCTCCACGACCCGGAGCTGCCGGCCGCGCGCGTCGGTGGACGCCCGCAGGATGGCGGCGATGGTCTTGCACCGCTCGTGGTCGGGGTGGGCCGGGTCGGGCTGGGTGTGCACCATCACCACGCCGGGCCGGGCGAAGGCGGCGACGATGTCCACGTGGCCCTGGGTCCCGTAGGTGCCGTAGTCGCCGGCCAGGCCGTACGGCAGCCAGATCGCCTTGGTGGTGCCGAGGTGGGCGTGGATCTCGGCCTCGACCTGCTGGCGCGTCCAGCCGGGGTTGCGGCCCTCGCCGAGCTGCACGGTGTCGGTGAGGAGCACGGTGCCCTCGCCGTCGACGTGGATGGCGCCGCCCTCGTTGACGAGCGGGGTGCTGTACATACGGGTGCCGATCACGTCCGAGACGTGCCGGGCGATCTTCGAGTCGTGTTCCCAGCGGGCCCATTCCTGGGCGCCCCAGCCGTTGAAGGTCCAGTCGACGGCCGCCAGCTCGCCGGCGTCGTTGGTGACGAAGGTCGGGCCGATGTCGCGCATCCAGGCGTCGTCGAGCTCGCGCTCCACCAGCGTGAGCGGGTGGCCCTCGCCGGCCCCCGCGATGGCGCGGGCGTTCTCGGCGTCGCCCGGCGAGACGACGAGCGTCACGGGCTCGTACGCGCGCACCGCGCGGGCCACCGCGCCCCAGGCCTCGCGGGCCTCGGCGAGCTCCTGCTCGTTGGTGAAGGTGGGGTTGGGGCTGGGCCAGGCCATCCAGGTGCGCTCGTGGGGCGTCCACTCGGCGGGCATCCGGAATCCGTCGTTCACGGGCTGTGCAGTCATGGCAGGTATGTCCTTACAGGAAGTACAGGCGGTTCAGGGATACCGACTCGGCGGCTTCGGAGCGCAGCGGTTCTCCGTCGAGGGAGACCAGGCCGCTGCGCGCGTCCACATCGACCGCGCCCACCCGGGAGTTGAAGGCGACGGAGATGTCGGCGGCGGTGGCCCCGTACGAGCCGAACTGCGGCCCGAGGACCAGCGGTTCGCAGGTGTCGGTGGCTGCATTGGGGTCGCCGGTGACCCCGTACGCCGGGAAGCCGGACTTGAGGACCAGCTGCGGCTTGGCGCCGAAGAACTGCGGGCGCCAGAGCACGATGTCGGCGAGCTTGCCGACCTCGATGGAGCCGATCTCGTGGGCCAGGCCGTGGGCGATGGCGGGGTTGATGGTCAGCTTGGCCAGGTAGCGCAGGACGCGGGCGTTGTCGTCGCCCTCGCCGTCGCCCTCCAGCGGGCCCAGCTCGGCCTTCATCTTGGCGGCCATGGCGAAGGTACGGCGCACGGTCTCGCCCGCGCGGCCCATGCCCTGGGCGTCGGAGGAGGTGATGCGGGGGCGTCGAGGGGGCCGTCGATCGGGACCAGTCCGACCTCGCCCTCGCCGTGCGGGTCGAACCGTACGGACGAGCCCGCCGGCACGCACAGCCGCATCCCGTAGGCCGCGGCCCGGTCGAAGTCGAGGCGGGGGTTGGCCTCGAAGAAGTGGAAGTGGGAGGTGACGCTGACCGGTACGGGGGCGGTGTTGCGCACGCGCAGGTGCAGCACCGGCTCGGGCTGGGGGACGCCGGGGCCGGGCACGACCGCGCCGGGGGCGTCGTCGCCGAGCGGCCGCGCGCCCTGGATGGGCGAGGAGACCACCGCGAGCCGGGAGCCGTCGTCGCAGACGGCCTCGACGTGCACCTCGGTGACCACGTCGGCCACGCCCGGCAGGACGTCGCCGGGGCCCAGCACGGCGCGGGCCTCCTCGATGGCCTGCGCGAGCCGCTTTCCGTCGCGCGCGGCCTCGCAGACCGTGTCCGCGATCAGTGCGGTGGCCTCCGGGACGTTGAGCTTCAGCCCCCGGGCCCGTCGGGCCCTCGCCAGTTCCGCGGCACTGCGGAGCAGCAGCCGGTCGCGCTCCGTAGGGGTCAGCCGCACGCCGATCCACCACCTCTTGAGTCGATGGGTTAGAGCATCACTCTAACTCTTCATTTCCCGGCAATGAAGCATTGACCTGAGACCAGGCCTTGGGTCACATTGAGTGTCGCTCAAAGAACAGCGGAACCGCCCCCCGCCCGCCCCGCAAGGGAGTCCCCCATGCCCATCGAACAGCGCGGAGTCGACACGATCCCCGAGGAAGAGCGGACGAGTGGCCCCCGCGACCTGATCGCGATCCTGCTCGGCTCCAATCTCTGCCTCGGCGTGATCGTCTTCGGCTGGCTCCCCCCGTCCTTCGGGCTGGGCCTGTGGCCCTCCGTCACCGCCATCGTGACCGGCACCCTGGCCGGCATCGCCTTCACCGCGCCGCTGGCACTGGTCTCCCTGCGGACCGCCACCAACCTCTCCACCTCCAGCGGAGCCCAGTTCGGCGTCCGCGGCCGCCTGGTCGGCTCGGTCGTCGGCCTGCTGCTGTCGCTGGGCTACACCGCGCTCACCCTGTGGATCGGCGGCGACGTGATGGTCGGCGTGCTGTCGCGGCTCACCGGGCTGCCGGACACCGGTGTCTCGCGCGGGGTGATGTACGGGGTACTGGCCGCCTGTACCGTCGTCGCCGCCGTCTTCGGCTACCGGCTGCTGCTGCGCATGAGCAAGGTCCTGGCCATCGGCATGGTGCTGCTGCTCGCCGCCGGCGTCTTCGCCTACGCCCCCGAGTTCACCACCGCCGCGCCCCCGGACACCGAGTACCTGCTCGGCTCCTTCTGGCCGACCTGGCTGCTCGCCGCCGTCGCGGCCGGCCTCAGCGGCCCCGTCGCCTTCATCACCCTGCTCGGCGACTACACGCGCTACATCTCCCCGCGCCGGCACAGCTCCCGCAAGGTCCTCGGGGCCACCGGCCTCGGCCTGCTCGTCGGCCTGCTGATACCGCAGCTCTTCGGCACCTTCACGGCGCTCGCCGCCCGGGCCGGGGCGGACTACGCCGGGCCGCTGGTCGAAGCCGCGCCGTTCTGGTACCTGGTCCCGCTGCTCGCCGCGGCCGCCGCGGGCTCGGTGGGCAACGCCGGGCTGATGCTGTACTCCATGGGGCTCGACCTCGACGCGATCGTCCCCCAGGCCACCCGCACCACGGCCACCGTGATCGCCGCGGCCGTCGCCACGGTCTTCGTCTTCGTCGGCTCCTTCGAGTGGGACGTCCAGGCGGCGATGACCTCCTTCGTCCTGCTGCTGACCGCGCTCGGCACCCCGTGGGCCGTGATCACCCTCATCGGCCACGTGCGCTGCAAGGGGCGGTACGACGCCGACGCCCTCCAGGTCTTCAACCGCCGCTCGGTGGGCGGGGCCTACTGGTACCGCGGCGGCTGGAACGCGGCCGCCACCGTCTCCTGGGCCATCGGCGCGGGCATCGGGCTGCTCGCGGTGACCACCCCGTTCTACGAGGGCCCGCTGCTCGCCCTGACCGGCGGCGTGGACTGCTCCTTCGTCCTCTCCGGCCTGGCCGGCGGGCTCGTCTACACGGCTCTGACCGCGCGCACCGCCCCGGCGGCCGCCCCGGCCGAGGAGCCGGCGACCGCCTGAGCCGCCCCCCGGCGCCGTACGTACGAAGGCCCGCGCTCCCCGGATCGGGGGCGCGGGCCTTCGTACGTGAGTACGTGAGCGCGCGGAGGCTCCGGATCAGCCGAGCGGGTGCATCCAGCCATGGGTGTCGGCGGAGTGGCCGGTCTGGAGTTCCAGGAGGGCCTTGCGCAGCCGCATGGTGACCGGGCCGGGCTGCCCGTCGCCCTGGGTCCAGTCGGCGCGCTCGGACTTGACCGAGCCGACCGGGGTGATGACGGCGGCGGTGCCGCAGGCGAACACCTCGGTGAGGGTGCCGTCGGCGTTGTCGCGCTGCCAGTCCTCGGTGGTGATCCGGCCCTCCTCGGCGGTGTAGCCGAGGTCGCGGGCGATGGTGAGGAGGGAGTCGCGGGTGATGCCGGGCAGGAGGGAGCCGGTGAGCTCGGGGGTGACGATGCGGTCGCCGTACACGAAGTACAGGTTCATCCCGCCCATCTCCTCGATCCAGCGGTGCTCGACGGCGTCGAGCCAGACCACCTGGTCGCAGCCGTGCGAGGCGGCCTGGGCCTGGGCGACCAGCGAAGCCGCGTAGTTGCCGCCGGTCTTGGCCGCGCCGGTGCCGCCCTTGACCGCGCGGACGTACTCCTCGGAGAGCCAGACGGAGACGGGCTTGACGCCGCCGGGGAAGTACGCGCCGGCGGGCGAGGCGATGACGATGAAGAGGAACTCGTTCGCCGGGCGGACGCCCAGGCCGACCTCGGAGGCGAACATGAACGGCCGCAGGTACAGCGAGGCCTCGCCGGAGTCCGGCACCCAGGCGCGGTCCTGCTGGATGAGGGCGTCGCAGGCCTCGATGAACAGCTCGGTCGGCAGCTCCGGCATGGCCATGCGGCGGGCGGAGGCCTGGAAGCGCTCGGCGTTGGCGAGCGGGCGGAAGGTGGCGACGGTGCCGTCGGGCTGGCGGTAGGCCTTGAGGCCCTCGAAGATCGTCTGCGCGTAGTGCAGCGTCATGTTCGCCGGGTCGATCGACAGCGGCGCGTACGGGACCAGCTCGGCGTCGTGCCAGCCGCGGCCCTCGGTCCACTTGATCGTCACCATGTGGTCGGTGAAGTGGCGGCCGAAGCCGGGGCTGGCCAGGATCGCCCCGCGCTCCGCATCGGACAGCGGGTTCGAGGAGGGCTTGAGCTCGATCGTGGGCGTCGTCATGAGTGCTTGTCCTTCACCGGTTGTGTATGGCGGACCGCGCTCACGGCGTACTAGGACGTCCGAGCTTCCCCGCATTCCGCGGCCTCGCGTTCGATTATCGCGCGCGGAGCGGCTTCGGAGAAGCGGGGTAGCGGCCCAGGGGAGATGGTGGCACCCGGGGCCGCACAGGAAAAGCCGCCGGGTCCCGTATGTGACCCGACGGCTTCCTGGAGTGGTGCTGCCGGGTCAGCCGGCTGCGCGCGCGGCCAGGGCGTCGCCGATGGCGTCGGTGGAGCGGAAGGTTCCGTCGCGTTCGGCGAGGTCGGCGGTGACGGCGTCC
>NZ_JBHXNP010000142.1:0-18912 GCF_042719495.1 Streptomyces sp. NPDC058525 | reverse complement strand
CCGCGGCTACCGGGGCCGGGCCACCCCAGCCCCCTGCGCCGCCGTACTAGGGGCCGGGCCCGCCGGCCCCCCGGGCACGCGCCGCGGCGGGGGGCCGCCGCGAGGGGGAGCGCGGCGCCCACCGGCCGGGGCACGGAAGGGCCGGTCGACTACATGGGGTCCATGCCCCGGTCGTCCATCCGGCCCTCCTTCTCGCTCTGCTCCTGGAGCCGGCGGGCCTTGTCGCGCAGCCGCTGCTTCTCCTCCGGGTCCTGTGAGCGGTCGGCCGCATCGTTCAGCTCCTGGGCCTTGGCGCGCATCTGCTGGGACCGGCCGCGGGACTCGCCTGAAACGCTCATGATCGCTCCTTGGATCGGTGGGGGAGAGCGGGCGGATTCAGCGAAGCAGCAGTGCCGTGCGCCCGCATCTCGAACCGTCACCGAGAGTGACCCGTCCGGACGGGTCGGACGCGCCGTAGCCTCCCCGCGGGATTAGGCTCGGACCAGGCCGACAAGGGGATGGTGTTCATGTGCCGCTGGCTCGCCTACTCGGGTTCACCGCTGCTGCTCGACGCGGTCCTCTACCGCCCTGAGCACTCGCTCATCAACCAGAGCCTGCACGCGCGGATGGGCGTCGAGTCGACCAACGGCGACGGGTTCGGCGTCGGCTGGTACAGCGCGGACGGCAGCGGCGACGGGACGCCCGCCGTGTTCAAGGACATCGCACCGGCCTGGAACAACCGCAACCTGCGGGAGCTGGCCGGGCACGTCCGCTCGCCGCTGTTCTTCGCGCACGTGCGCGCCTCCACCGGATCCGCCATCCAGCAGACCAACTGCCACCCCTTCCGGCACGGGCGGTGGATGTGGATGCACAACGGGGCGATCGCCGACTTCCACCGGCTGCAGCGCGACCTCTGCATGGCCGTGGACCCGGCCCTCTTCCCCTGCATCGAGGGATCCACCGATTCCGAGGTGATGTTCTACCTGGCGGTCACCTACGGCCTCGACCAGGACGTGCCGGGCGCCGTGGCGCGGATGGTCGGCCTGGTGGAACGGCTCGGCAAGGAGCACGGGGTGAGCGACCCGCTCCAGATGACCGTCGCCGTGAGCGACGGCGAGCGACTCTGGGCGTTCCGCTACGCGAGCCAGGGCAAGTCCAGGTCGCTCTTCTACAGCAGCGCCGCCGAGACCGTCCGCCACCTCCACCCCGAGCTGCCCTTCCTGGCGGACGTGTCCGACGCGACGCGGCTGGTGGTGTCCGAGCCGCTGGGCGACCTTCCCGGCGTGTGGAACGAACTGCCGGAAGCCAGCTACGCGGTGATCCCCGCCGCGCCCGGCGTGGACTACCTGCCCTTCGTGCCCGAACTGTAGACGTCGTCCCCGAACCGTAGGCGGCCGGCCGTCAGGCGCCCTCCGTCGCCAGGGCGGTCGTCAGGGTGAACAGGGCCCCGTCCGGATCGCGGAGCGCCACCCACCGCTCGGTGGCGTTCGACGAGATGTCCGAGACCGTACGCCCGCCCAGCTCCACGGCGGCCTCGATGGCGGGCCGCAGCCGCGGAACGCGGAAGTGGACGTGCCAGCGCGGCCGGGTGTGCGAGGAGTAGGCGGCCGGCTCGACCGGCCCGCTGTTCAGGCGCGCGACCGGCTCGCCGCCCTGCCTGAGCACCACCTGGTCGTCCTCGTAGGAGACCTCGCAGCAGCCGGCGCGGCCGGTAGCCCACTCCAGCACCGCCCCGTAGAAGATCGCCGCGTCGAAGGCGTTCCTGGTCCGCAGCTCCAGCCAGGCCGGCGCCTGGCCCCTGCCGACCCGCCAGTGGGTGGAGACGGCGCCCTGCCAGATGCCGAAGACGGCGCCGTCGGGGTCGGCGGCCAGTGCCGCGCGGCCACCGGTCGCGAAGGAGGCCGGACCGACCGCGAGGGTGCCGCTGCGCTCCCGGATGCGGGAGGCCGCCGCGTCGGCGTCGTCGACGGCGAAGTACGGGGTCCAGGCCACCGCCACCCCCAGGTCGGAGGCAAGCGCGCCGATGCCCGCCACCGGCACGTGGTCCAGTTCGGCGACCGAGAACGCGTCGCCGAGCCGGGCCCGCCGGAAGGTCCAGCCCACGACCGCACCGTAGAAGCGCTGCGCCGTGCCGAGGTCGCGGGCCATCAGGCTCACCCAGCAGGGCGCGCCGAAGATCTCCTTCGTCGATGTCCTCACCGCTCGCTCCGTCCGTCATGAGCCCCCGGCACACACACCACCGCCCCACCCTCCCACCGAACCATTCTGGTCCCTTTCGGGAGGAACCTCTCGGCCGGGGGCGCGGAGGACGTCACCGGATGGTCACTACCAGTGAGCGCCGGACGGCGATAGCCTCGAAACCCCGTGACGCGGACGCCACCCCCGCAGGCCCGGAAGGCAGGTCTCCCATGGCGAGTTCCCAGGTCCCCGTGATCGATCTCGAGCCCTGGCGCTCGGGCGGCCCCGCCGCCCGGGCGCGTACGGCGGTCCGCGTCGACGAGGCCCTGCGGGCCGCCGGATTCCTGCTGGTGACCGGGCACGGAGTGGATCCGGCGCTGCCCGCGCGGATCAGGGCGGCCGCGCGCGAGTTCTTCCTGCTGCCGGGCAGCGCCAAGGCGCCGTACGCGGTCACCGTCGGCGGCCGCGGCTGGCTCGGCCCCGGCGCCGAGGCCAACAGCTACGCGGAGGGCACGGCCTCGCCGCCCGACCTGAAGGAGTCCTGGTCCTGGGCGGCGGACGACCCCACCGGCGTGCTCGACGTGGACGCCGAGTGGTTCCGCCCCAACGCGTGGCCCGCACAGGTGCCCACGCTGCGTCCGCTGGTGACCGAGTACCTGACCCTGATGCGGGCCCTCTCCGACGAACTGCTGCGCCTGCTGGCCACCGCCCTCGGCCTCGAAGAGGACCACTTCACCCGCCACACCTCACACCCCACCTGGGGGTTCAACATCAACTGGTACCCGGGCGCCGAGGTCGTCGGACCCCCGCTGCCCGGCCAGTTCCGCATCGGGGCCCACACCGACTTCGGCACGGTCACCGTCCTCGACCGGCAGCAGGGCGCGGGCGGGCTGCAGATCCACACCGACGCCGACGGCTGGCAGGACGCCCCGTACGACCCGGCCGCGCTGACCGTGAACATCGGCGACCTGATGGCCCGTTGGACCGGTGACCGCTGGCGCGCGGGCCGCCACCGCGTCCTGCCGCCGCCCGCCGACGCGCCCGCCGAGGAGCTGATCTCGCTGGTCTACTTCTACGAATGCGACGCGCACACCCGTGTGGAGTCCCTGCCCGCGCCCGTCGGGCGCGTGGTGCACGACCCCGTCGACTCCCACCTCTACCTGCGGGGCAAGCTCCGCGCCATCAGCGTCGGCGACGGGAGTCCGGCTCCAGGCTGACCCGGTCTCCTTCCGGAGTGGGACGGCCTCATCCTCCTGTGAGTTGATGATCGGACTGGGCGCGCTGAGTAGCTTCGGAGGCATGAACCGACGCAGAACGGCCACCACGACCGTCACCGCGGCAGCCTTAGCCGCCCTCCTCCTGCCGCTGTCCCTCACGGCCACCGGCACGGCCGCGGCCGCCGGCGCCCCGTCCGCCGGCGCCCCGTCCGCCGGCGCCCCGGCCGCGTCCGAGAGCCGCCGGACCGCCCTGGAACTCCCGCGCCCCACCGGCCGTTTCCCCGTCGGACAGGAGACGCTCCACCTCGTGGACCGCGGCCGTACGGACCCGTGGGCGGGGTCCGGGCCGCGCGAGCTGATGGTCACCATGCGCTATCCGGCGCAGCGCGGCACGGGCGGCCCCGTGCGCTACCTCACCCGGGAGGAGGCCCGGCTGCTGCTGGCCGACCGGGAGCTGGACGGGGTGATCCCGGTCGAGACCCTCGCCGGCACGGCCGCGCACTCCCGGTCCCAGGCCCGGCCCGCCGCCGGGCGGTATCCGCTGATCGTCCTCTCCCCGGGCTTCAGCGTCCACCGTTCCACCCTCACCTCGCTCGCCGAGGAGCTGGCCTCCCGCGGGTACGTCGTCGCCTCCGTCGACCACGCGTACGAGAGCGTGGGCACCGCCTTCCCCGGCGGCCGCGTACTGGAGTGCCTGGCCTGCGAGAAGACCGAGGCGGGCACCCCCATGCGGGAGGTCAGCGACAACCGCGCCCGCGACGTGTCCTTCCTCCTGGACCGCCTCACCGGCCGCCACCCCGCCTGGCGCCACGCCGGACTGATCGACACGAGCCGCATCGCGATGGCCGGCCACTCCATCGGCGGCGCCTCCGCGCTCGCCGCGATGGCCGCCGACCCGAGGGTCCGCGCCGGGATCAACATGGACGGCGGACTCGCCACGCCGGCCCCCGGGACCGGGCTCGGCGGGCGCCCCTTCATGCTGCTCGGCGCACAGGACGGCGGCCCCGGGGGCAATCCGAGCTGGGACCGCGACTGGCCCCGGCTCGACGGCTGGAAGCGCTGGATCACCTTCGCGGACTCCGGCCACTTCACCTTCAGCGACTTCCCGGCCCTCGCCGAACAGCTGGGCCTGCCCGACCCCGAGGCCCCGCTGCCCGGCGCCCGCTCCGTCGAGCTGACCCGGCGCTACGTCGCGGCCTTCTTCGACCAGCACCTCAAGGGCAAACTCCAGCCCCTGCTGGACGGTCCGTCCCCCGAGGCGCCGGAAGCCCGCTTCCACACGCCCTGAACCACGGCTCAGACCACCGTCACCGGGTGCCGCACGACCGCGTCGAACAGATCGCCCTGCGTGTTGTGAGGGGTCGTCGCGGGCTGCGTGCGCCCGGTGGCGTCGGTCGCCCGGGCCGGCAGCGCGGTGGCGCCCGCGGTCCGCGGGGTCCACGGCAGCGACCAGCGCACCCAGCTGCCAAGTTGGTCTCCGCGTTGGTCCCCCGGATCGTGAACAGCTCCGGCGGCAGCGGCTTGACGGTGCCGGGCGCCGCGGGGACACTCCTTGCCGGTCGCGGATACCGACGGACCGTAGGGACCGGCGATCAGCCGCCGGAAGCCACCCGCCGCGATGGCCACGAACCCGCAACACGCCCGCAACGGCCGGGGCCCGATTACCGCAGGCCGGCAGTGTTCGGCAGGATGGGCCGCATGACCGAGATCCTGACCCCCCGCCTCATCCTGCGCCGCTGGACCGACGACGACCTCGTCCCCCTCTCCGAGATCAACGGGGACCCGGAGGTGATGCGCTGGATCGGCGACGGCTCGGTCCGCGACCTCGAGGAGACCGCCGAGGACATCGAGCGCTGGGAGGAGGAGTGGGACGAGGAGGGCTTCGGCCTCTTCGCCGTCGAGCTCCTCGGGTCCGGCGAGCTCATCGGCGTCGTCGGGCTCTCGGTGCCCGAGTACCTGCCCGAGGTGCTCCCGGCCGTCGAGATCAGCTGGCGGCTCGGCCGCCAGTACTGGGGCCAGGGCTACGCCTCGGAGGCCGCGCACGCCACGTTGGAGTACGCGCTCCAGGACCGGGGGCTGGACCGGGTCGTCGCCGTGAACCGGGTCGGCAACGAGGAGTCCGAGAACGTGATCCGCAAGCTGGGCATGGTCACCGACCACGACACCGCGCACCCCGAGTACGGCCACCTCCTGCGGATCCACGCCATCGACCTCACCGAGTACGAGGCCTGAGCCCCGGACCCCGGCCCGAAGGAGACGGCTTAGGCCGGGGCGGACCCGGGGGCCTGGGCCCCGTGGCCCGCGCGGACCGCTTCGAGGGCCGCCGCGTGCAGGGCCGCCGGGTCGCCGTGGTGGGGCCGGGGGCTGCCGGTGAGCGTGTACCACTCGTCGGCGTCCTTGTACTGGACGGCGAACGAGGCCAGCCCCCCGGCCACCGCCGTCGTGCACAGGGTGAGCGGGCCGGTGATGACGCCGACCTCGTCGGTCATCGCACCGCCCGGCCCGGCGAGCACCTCGTCCTGCCACTGCTGTCCGCCGGTCATGAGGCGCAGGTGTCCAGCATGGTCGTGAGCATCTTCTTCTCCGGTTCGGTGACGGTCAGCCCGTAGACGGACTTGACGGTGGTCCAGGCCCGCCCGTACTGGCACCAGGTGGACTTGTCCGGCGGCTGCCACAGGTCGGGGCTCTGGTCGCCCTTCGACCGGTTCGAGGCGGCGGTGACCGCGAGCAGCTGCGGGTTGGCGAGATCGTTCGCGAAGGCCTTGCGCTTCGCGGCGTCCCAGCCGGCCGCGCCGGAGCGCCAGCCCTCGGCCAGCGGCACCATGTGGTCGATGTCCATCTTGGCCGCGTCCGTGACGGCCACCGCGTCGTAGAGGCTCTTCCACGAACCGGACACGGCCCGGCATTCGGCGTCCCGCTTCACGTCGGTGCCGTCCCGCTCGAGGACGACCTCGCGGGTGTCGCACTTGTTGCCCTGCTGCGCCCAGTGCGTGAACTTGTCCCGGCTGTACCCGGCCATCGTGCCGGCCGGCGCGACCTTCAGCCCGGCCAGCTGCGTGCGGGCCACGGCCGCGGTCACCATGCCGGGCAGTACGTCCCCGCCGGCGGGCTTGCCGTCCGCGGCGGGTGGCGCGGCGCGCGAGGCCGAGGCCTTCGGGTCCGCGCCCGCGCCCTTGTCCGTGCCGGGCGCGGCCGGATCGGCGCAGCCGGCCAGCGAGAGCAGCAGCAGCGAGGCCGCCAGCACCGCACCGGGCACCCGTATCTGACGAACCATGGACCCCACCCCAAACCGACTCCGCGTCAATGTCCCCTGAACACTACCCAGAACCGGACAAAAAACCGACCACCCGCCCTCCGGCGGGTGTTGTCAGTGGCGCTCGCTAGTCTCCCCGCATACCGCAGCTCAGGGGGGTTCCCACCCTCCTGTCCGGGCTGCGTGGACAGGGCCGGGACAGGCGGAGGGACACGGGCTGATGGCATGGGTGGCAGCGGGCGAGGGGTACGAGATCGCCCTCGTGGAAGGCCGGGTGGCGGCGCGTTCCGTCACGGGCCGGTCCGCGGGGCGGCAGTTGAAGACCCTGCCCAGGGCGCTGAAGGACCATCCCGAGGTGGACCGGCTGCGTCGGCTCGCCGAATGGCTCGACCGGCACGAGGCGGCCTGCGTCGCACAGGCCGACACCTGGATGGTGTCCTCGCTGCCCGTGCCGACGGCGCTGCTCGCCCGGGTCTGGCGGGACGAGGCCTGGCAGGGCGCCCTGCGCGACCTGGCCGTCATCGGGGACGACCCGGACGAGGTGGGCTTCCTGCGCGACGCCACCGAATCCGGTGAGCTCAAGGTGGTCAACCTCGACGGCGAGACCGTACGGCTGTCCCCGCGCACCGTGACCCTGCCGCACCCGGTGCTGCTGCCCGACCTGGACGACGTACGGGACTTCGCGGCCGAACTGGGCATCGTGCAGCGGGTCGAGCAGATCCACCGCGCCACCTGGCAGAAGCCGGCCGGGCTCGCCGCGACCGCCACCGAGGTGAAGGACTACGCGGGCGGGGTCTTCCCCACCCGCTTCAGCCTCGCCGCGCGGGCGACGGGCCTCGGCTACCGGGTCTCCGGCGGCTACGCCACCTGCAAGGTCCGCGACACCGGCCGGGCCTCGGAGGCCGCGGTGTGGATCGGCGAGCCGTACTACGACGCGGAAACCACTACCGGCGCGCTGACCTGGCACGACGGGGAGGGCCGGACCGTGCGCCCGGCCGAGGTCGGACCGGTGGCCTGGTCCGAGGGGATGCGGATGGCCGCGGCGCTGTACGCCGGGCGCAAGATCGAGGAGGGCGGGGACGCGTGAGCACCACCGACAACACCAGCAACAGCACCACCATGGGGAAGGACGGCGCGCCCGTGAGCGAGGCCGAACTGCTGCTCAGGGCCGGCGCGGTCCTGCCGCTCGGCACCCCGGACGCGGGCCGGACCGCCGTCGACCTGACCGCCCGCTCCTACCGCCACCCCGCCCTCGGCGACGACCGCGTCGTCGTCCGGCTGGCCGCCGCCGAGCTGGGCGCGGCCGAGGACCTCGCCGCCGGCTTCCTGGGCCTGGTCCCCGAACAGACCGAGCCGCCCGTCGTCGGCCTCGGCCACCGCCAGGCCCTCGGCTTCCCCGAATGGGTCCTCGTCCACCACCCCGAAGACGGCCACCACGCCCTCGCCGTCGTACCCGAACTCGACCGCATCAGCCGCCAGGCCAAGACGAAGCCCAAGGCCGCGCTCGACGCCTGCAACGAACTCGCCGGACGGATCGCCGCCTCCGTGCCGCACTTCCTGCCCGTCTTCCACGAGCAGGCCGCCCGCACCTTCCTGGCCGTCGAGAACACCACCTACGCCGCCCAGCTGTTCGGCCGCGCCCGCGCCGCCGAGGCCCAGCACGGCCTCGGCATCGACGAGGACCGGCTCGACGCCGTCTTCCTCGAATTCGCCCTGGCCGGCGCCCTCCCCGTGAAGGTCCTCACCGGCTACGGCAAGGAACTCTCCCTCCGTGTCAGCCCCGCCGAGGCCTACCGCCGCTTCCGCCGCCTGTGCGTGCGCCGCACCGCAGGCGGGCTGCCGCCCTCCGCCCAGGCCGCCACCGAACTGCGCCGCCTCGCCCGCGCCGCGGGCCTGACCAGCAGCGAGCCCGAGCAGGACTACCTCGCCGACCTGCTGCCGCTGCCCGCCACCCTGCGCGCCCCGCTCGGCTGGTGGAAGGCCCACCGGGGAGCCCTGGTCGAACTGGCCCGGCGGGTGCCCTCCGTACGCGGCACGCTCCTCGGGCTGACCCCGCCCGGCGGCGGCGACGGCGTCGAACTCACCGACCTGTGGCTGGACGTCCTGAACGAATCCGGCGCCACCGCCGGGCTGGAATCCGAGGACCTGCCCGCCGACCAGCGCTGCGCCGACGGCACCGCCGGCTGGCTGGAGCGCTTCCACACCGCCCGCCACACGGGCTGGGGCCGGCGCACCACACCCGCCGTCCTCCTCGACCTCGTCGAGCGCTGCGCAGGGCAGCTGCGCGCCGAACTCGCCCGGCCCAGCCGCGAAGCGGGCCTGCGCGTCGGAGTCCAGGACGCCGACTTCCTCGACCTGCTGCTCACCCTGGGCGTCCCGGTCGCCGACCCCGACACCAAGCACAGCAGCTACCGGCACGACCGGCTGAACCTCGACGACTGGGCCCGCTCCGACCAGCGCCGGGACCTGCTCGCCGTCGCCGCCGACGAGCGCTTCCACCCCGCCTTCCACCGTGCGCTGGACAGCCTCGGCGAGAGCGGCGACGACATCGTCCGGCGCGTCGCCGCCTCGCCCGGCGGCCGCCCGCTGCTGGCCGAGTGGGTGCGCGGCGTCGCACAAGCCTCCACCGCCGCCGGGCTGCCCGGCGTCCCCGACGCCATCCAGCGCCTGACCTGGCTGCCCGTCGAAGCCCTCGAACTGGCCCCCGCCGAGGTGGCCGAAGCCGCCGCCGCGGACCTCGCCGAAACCCTCGCCCGCACCCTGCGCGGCGGACTCTTCGAGGAACTGGCCTGGCCCTCCTGGGAGAAGGCCGTGGCCGAACTGGCCACCCAGGACCGGCGCGGCCTGACCGTCGTCGAGGCCTGGCCCCACCTCATCGTCGCCAACCCCACCCAGGTCCGGGTCATCGACGCCGAGTCCACCGTCCTCACGCACGACCTGCGGGTCCCGGCCGGCTCCCAGTACCGCCACGGATTCCACTACGTCGACGGTGAACTGCTCGTCTTCTGGAGCTCCTGGGGCAGCAACGAGACGGAGGGCTACTGGCACACCTCGCCCGGCACCGTCCTGACCCTCGACACCGCCCGGCCGAACTGGCAGCTGCGCTCCGACCACCTCAGCCTGCCGCTCCCCGGCGGCGGGCGCGCCACCGGCGGCGGGATCCTGCACCGCGGCGACACCAGACTGCCGGACGAGCGGCCGATGCTGTCCGACGGCACCTCGTACTGGGTGTGGCAGCACCGCGACCAGGCGAACGAGCGGGGCTGGCGGGAGTACGACCCCGCCACCGGCGACCTCGGCCGGTTCTCCCTGCCCGGATTCCTCAGCGACAGCCTCGACGGCCACCCGGTGCAGGCCGACTCCGCCGGGTCCTCCTGCCGGCTGCGGCCCGCGCCCACCGTGCCCGGCTCGGTGCTCGGCACACCCGCAGGCGGCCTGCTCGGCTGGCGCGCCGTTCGGGTCCCCGGCCACGGCTGGCGGGCAGCCGACACCGGCGGGCGCACCGTCACCGCCCCCGAAGGCGCCAACATGCCGCTCGCGGCGCTGACCTTCCCCGGCGACGACCGGCCGCGCGCCCTGTCCGCCCACTACCAGGAGCTGCGGATCAGCGACCCCGACGGGGTGGTCACCGCCACGACGCGCGACGACGAGCGCCGGGTGCCCTACGCCACCGGCAGCGTGAACCTCCCCCCGCTCTCCCACTGGTACGCCCTGAGCCCCCGCGACCCCGAAGGCTCGGCCGCACTGCGCGCCGCCGACCGGGAGACCGTCGCCGCCCTGCTCAAGTCCGCCGCCGCGGCGGAGCGGGCCGACGACCTGCCCGCCCTGGTCAACGCGGCCCTGCCCCAGGTCACCGCCCCCGAGCTGATCGGCGGCGTCATCGAGGTCCTGCGCTTCACCCTCGTCCAGCAGAAGGCCCTCGACCGGATCGCCGCCCGCCTCGGCGCGGACGACGAAGCCGCCGAGACCGGCCCCCAGGGCCCCACCGACCAGCTGATCGACCAGGCGCTGAACGGACTCACCGGCTCCCGCTACTACCGCGGCGGCGCCGACACCGACGTCGCCCACCGCTTCCTGCGCGAACTCGCGGCGGCCCGCGCCGACACCGGGGCGGCCGCGGTACCGGGCCGGCTGCACTTCGACGTACCCGCACTGCCCTACTCCGCGCTGGACTGGACACCCCTCCTCGACCAGCCCGCCGCCGTCGCCTACCGCGCCGTCGCCGCCGGGACCACCGACGAACAGCGCGCCGCCCTCGTCACCCTGCTCCACGAGATCGACGCGGCGGGCCTGGCCTCCGCCGAGGGATCCGCCGACCACTGGCGCCGGGTCCTCGTCCACCTCGACCAGCGCCATCTGCGCACCCCCGACGGAGCCGAGCGCAACCTGCACGGGCGCGCCGTCCTCCCGCTCGGCGGCGGAGCCGTCCTCGCCACGACCGAACACAGCGAATCCGTCCCCGACGGCCACGAGTTCGGCGCCCTGCTCCACGACCCCGCCGGCCGCTTCAGCGTCCCCGGGCCCTACACCCTGCGCGGCCACGCCACGCTGGGCGACCCCGACCGCGGCCCCGACTGGCTGGCCCGCTTCCTCACCGAGGCCGCCGACCGGGGCCCCGCGCCCTTCCGCCCCGAGGCGGCCGAGGAGTTCGCCCGCCTCACCGGGGTCCCCGGGCCACTGGCACGGCTGGTGATCGCCGGCCTGCCCTCCGTCGACATGTGGTGGAACAACTTCCTCACCCCCGAGCTGCGCACCCTCCTCGGCGTCAAGGCCACCGAGGCCGCCCACGCCCGCGACGAGCTCAAGAGCCTCGACGTCGTGGTCCGGCGGGCCGTCGTCGCCGCGCTGCTGCCCGCCGACCCGGCCCTCCTGTGGACCGAGGGCCCCGACGCGGCCGCCGCCGCCGAGGTGTGGAACCGGCGCGTCGGCCGTCGCACGCCCGTGCCCGACTGGCTGCTCACCGAGGGCACGCGCGTCCTGCGCTCCGGATGGGCCGTCCCCAGCGCCCTGTCCGCACTCCTCGACCCGGCCGCCTCCCCGGAGCTCTCCGTCGACGTGGCATGGACGGTGAGGGGCGACCACGCGGAGCCCCGCGAGCCGGCCGGCCGGCCATTCACCTCGGCCGTCCTGACCTCCGCCATGGGCGCGATGGCCTGGCTCGCGCACCGGCTGCCCGCGGGCGACCCCGTACGAGCGGCCCTGCCGCCCGCGCTGACGGCCGTACGGCAGCGGCTCGCCGCCCCCGAACTGCTGCTCGAGAGCGGGCACTACAGCGATCTCACCGACTTCCGCACGGCGGCGGGCACACCGACCGAGACCGGTGAGGGCTTCGAGCGGTACGGCGCGGTGATCATGGCCACCCACGACCACCGGCCCCGGTCCGCGATCCGCCCGGCGCTGCTGGACTCCACCGGCTCCGACCCGTACCTGGCGATCCTGCGCGGCGACGACCAGCGGCACTCCGCGATCGAGACGGCCCTGCGGGCCGCCCACGACCCGCGCTTCGCCGCGCTGCTCGCCGACCCGGGCGCCCCGGCCGCGGGCGCCGTCGACAAGGACGGCACCTGGTGGCCGCAGGACCCCGGCCGGTCGGTCCCCGAACTGGTGGCGGAGGCCGCCGCCGACCACGGGCTCGGCAGCGACGCGGCCACCCTGTACCTGATGCTGCTCGCCATGCCGGATCCGACCGACCGCAACACCGCGCGCTGGACCGGCTGGAAGCCGGCCCGCCTCAAGGCCGCCCGCGCCGAACTGGCCGCCACCGACCTGGTGGTGTCGGCCGGCCGGAGCCGGGCCGGACGCTCGCTGTTCCTGCCGGGCGGGTGGGCGGAGATGGCCTCGCCGGTGGTGCCGGTGGAGCAGTGGAAGCTCCCGATGTACGGGCACCGCCTGCTGGGCCCGCTGGTGCCCGTCGAACCGGCCGCCGACCTCTACCGCAAGGCGTGGCAGCGGATCCGGGAGGGCGACGGCCCGCGCTTCGAGGAGCTCAAGGTGAAGCGCACCCGGGGCCGCGCCCGCCGGGCGTGAGCGCGGCCCGGGGCCTGAGGGTCCGGGCGTGACGGCCCGGGCGTGAGGGCCCGGGCGTGAGGGCCCGGGCGTGACGGCCCGGGCCTGACGGCCCGGGCCCGATGGCCCGGCGTCCGGTCGCCCGGATCCCGCCACCGGGCCGACTGGGCACGGGCACCCGTGGTCCGTCGTCCGTTGTCCGTCGTCCCTCGTCCTCGTCCTCGGCCTCTGGCCTCCGGCCCTCGTCCTCGGCCTCTGGCCTCCGGCCCTCGTCCTCGGCCTCTGGCCTCCGGCCCTCGGCCTCTGGCCTCTGGCCTCCGGCCCTCGGCCTCTGGCCTCCGGCCCTCGGCCTCTGGCCTCCGGCCTCCGGCCCTCGGCCTCTGGCCTCCGGCCTCTGGCCTCTGGCCCTGGCCCCGGCTTCCGGCCCCGGCTTTCGGCCTCCGGCCCCGGTCTTCGCCCGCAGGCGAGGGCCGGGGCGGGGGCCGGGGGCGGGGGCCGGGCCGGGGGCCGGGCCGGGGGCGCGGCGTGCGGCCCCGGCCCCGCCCCCTCCCGCCTGCCTCCCACCCGTACCGCACGCCTCCCGCATCCGTTCCGCACCATCCAGGAGTCTTCCGATGACGCTCACCGACCAGGCCGCCGCAGCGGCCGCGCCCGCCCGGCAGGTACTGCCCGCCGAGGAGCGGTACGCCGCCGAACTCGCCTTCCTCGCCGCCCAGGACCCCGGCCCCCGCCCGCCCGGCTGGGCGCTGACCCCGCGCAACGTCGTCACCTTCGTCTGCGGCAGCGACGGAGCCGAACTGGCCCTGCCTCAGGGCGGTGCCAAGCTCGCCATCGCCCCCAAGTTCGTCGGCGAACGCGCCCTCGTGGAGCGCTGCGTGGTCACCCTCGCCGGAGAGCGCGGCCTGCTGCTCACCGGCGAGCCCGGCACGGCCAAGTCCATGCTCAGCGAACTGCTGGCCGCCGCCGTCTGCGGCACCAGCTCCCTCACCGTCCAGGGCACGGCCGGTACCACCGAGGACGCCTTCCGGTACGGCTGGAACTACGCGCTGCTGCTCGCCCAGGGGCCGAGCACGGGCGCCCTGGTCGACTCGCCGGTGCTCTCCGCCATGCGGACCGGGCGGGTGGTCCGGGTCGAGGAGATCACCCGCTGCCTCCCGGAGGTCCAGGACGCGCTGGTGTCGATCCTGTCCGACCGGCGGGTGACCGTGCCCGAACTGACCGCCACCGAGGACGCGGTGGTCTCCGCCGCCCCCGGCTTCACCGTCATCGCCACCGCCAACCTGCGCGACCGCGGCGTCTCCGAGATGTCCGCGGCCCTCAAGCGGCGCTTCAACTTCGAGACCGTCGCCCCCATCGCCGACCCGGACGCCGAGGCCACCCTGATCCGCCGACAGGCCGTCGCCGCCGTGCAGCGGGCCGGTGCCCCCTTCGGGGTCGACGACGCCGTGCTCGACGCGCTCGTCACCGTCTTCCGCGACCTGCGCTCGGGACGTTCCGCCGAGGGCTGGGACGTGGAGCGCCCCGGTACGGTCATGTCCACCGCCGAAGCCGTGCAGGTGGCGGCCTCGCTGGGGGTCGCGGCCGCGTACCTGCCGGGCGGGGACGTGCTGGACCTGCTGCCGGGGCACCTGCTGGGCGTCGTACGCAAGGACGACCCGGCCGACCACGGACGGCTGCTGGGCTACTGGGACGGCCCGGTCCGCCGCCGGGCCGAGGACGGCTCGGCGATGTGGCGCCGCCTCTGGGACCTGCGCGGGAGCCTCCGGTGACCCCACCCGAAAGGCCAGCGGAGACCTCGGCCGCCCCGCCCGACACGGCCGAGCCGTCGGCCGACCCGCGTACGCCCGACACGGCCGAGCCGTCGGCCGACCCGCGTACGCCCGACGGGGCGTCGGTCGGTCCGCGTACGCCCGACGGGGCGTCGGTCGGTCCGCGTACGCCCGACGGGGCGTCGACGGGTTCGCGTACGGGCGCCGAGGCGTCGGGCGACCCGCGTACGGGCGCTGAGGCGTCGGGTGCCCCGCGTACGGGTGCTGAGGCGTCGGGTGCCCCGCGTACGGGTGCTGAGGCGTCGGGTGCCCCGCGTACGGACGCTGAGGCGTCGGGCGACCTGCGTACGGGCGCTGAGGCGTCGGCCGATCCGCGTGCCGCCGTCGAGGCGCTGGCCGCCTCCCGCGAGCCGTACCTGCTCGGGGTGCGCCACCACAGCCCCGCGCTCGCCGCACTGGTGCCCGAACTGCTGGACGCCTCCGGCGCGGACGCGGTCTGCGTGGAGCTCCCGGTGGACTTCCAGCCGTGGCTGGAGCACCTGGCCGACCCGGAGACCGCCGCCCCCGTCGCCCTGGCGGGCACGGGCCGGGACGGCCGCCTGGCCTTCTACCCGTTCGCCGACTTCTCCCCGGAACTCGCCGCGATCCGGTGGGCCGCCGCGCGCGGGGCGACCGTCCTGTGCTGCGACCTCCCGCTGTCCGCCGAGGCCTGGACCGCGTCGACTCCGGCCCCGCCCCCGGGCGAGGGCGAGGGCGCGGAACCCGGCCGCGAAGGCACCTTCGCCGACGCGCTCGCCGCCGCCGGAACCGGCCGGGACGGCGAGGACATGTGGGACCGGGCCGTCGAGGTGCTCGCGCCCGGCTGCACGCCGGAGGCCGTACGGCGGGCCGCCCTCGGGGTCGGATGGGCGCTGCGCGCGGACGCCGGCACCGTCCCGGCGACGGACCTGGCCCGCGAAGCCCACATGCGTGAGGTGATCGCGGGCGCCCTCGCCGCCGGCCACCGCGTGGCCGCCGTGATCGGCGCGTTCCACGCACCGGCCCTCCTGGGCGTGCCCGCCTCCGTCCCCGCCTCCGGCGCGGAGGCCGCGACAACGGCTGCCGTCGGCGACGCCGCAACGGCCCCCGCAGGGCCCGGCCGGGGCCGCGGGACCAGGCGCGGGGTCCGGGCAGGGGCCGTCGGGCAAGGCGCGGCGCAGGCCGTCACCTCGCTCGTGCCGTACTCGTTCGACCTGCTCGACTCCCGCTCCGGGTACCCCGCCGGGATCCGGGACCCGCTGTGGCAGCAGTCCGTCCTGGACGCCGGCGGAGAGCCCCGCCTGGTCCGGGAGGCGGCCTCCGTCGCCGTCACCCGGGTCTGCCGCGAGCTGCGCCGGGCCGGGCACACCGCGGGGACCGGCGAGGCCGCCGAAACCCTGCGGCTCGCCTGTGACCTGGCCGTCCTGCGCGGGCTCCCCGCGCCCGGCCGGGGCGAGCTCCTCGAGGCCGTCACCACCGTCCTCGGGCAGGGCGAACCGCTCGGCCGCGGCCGGGCACTGGCCCGCGCCCTCGAAGCGGTGCTCGTCGGCACCGCACGCGGCCGGATCACCCCGCACGCCCCCCGCTCCGGCCTCGGCCCCTCCGTCGAGGCCGAGCTGACGGAGCTGCGACTGCCCGGCCCCGACGACCCCGCCCCGCGCGAGGTCCGCCTCGACCCGCTGCGCTCCGCCCTCGACGGCCGCCGCGAGATCCTCCTCCAGCGGCTCCTGGTCTGCGGTGCCTCCTACGGCGAGTCCCTCACCGTCGCCACCACCGGCGACGGTACCGCCCTCGGCACCAAGTGGCGGCTGTCCTGGACGCCTTCGGTCCCGGCCCGGCTCGACCTCGCCGGGGTGCGCGGGGTCACGGCCGCCCAGGCCGCCGCCGGCACCCTCCGCGACACCGCCCGCCGCGCCGCCGCCGACGGCGGGCCGACCCCGGCGCAGATCCTCGCCGGACTGGCCGCCGCCGCACGCTGCGACCTGCCCGAACTGGTCGCCGTACGCCTCCGGGAGGCGGCCGGCCTGCTGCCGCAGACCGCGACCCTGCCCGAACTCCTCGAAGCCCTCGACCTCCTGGAGGCCCTCCACCGCGGCCATCTCCCCGGCACCGTCCCCGGCTCCCGCGCCACTGCCGCCGCGCTCACCGGCGACCTGCTCGAAGCGGCCGTCCGCTCCCTGCCCGGCCTCGCCGGCAGCGAGGACCCCGCCGACGCAGCGGCCCTGGTGGCCCTCGCCGACCGGGCCGCCGCGCACCACCTCGGGCTGCGCACCGACGAGGCCCTCGCCGCCCTGGCCGCCTCCGCGTCCCCGCTGATCCAGGGCGCGGCCCTGGCCGTACGGGTCCTCCTCGACCTCGATCCGGCCGCCCGGCTCGGCGAGCGCGCCGCGGGCTGGATCGACGCGGCGACCGCCCCCGACGCGCGGCGCGCCCTGACCCGGCGGCTCGGCGGGCTGCTCACCGCGGCGGGACCGCTCCTGCAGTCCTCCCCGGCCGCGCTCACCCCCCTCCTCGACCGGGTCGAGCACCTCGGCGACCAGGACTTCCTCGACCGCCTCCCCGCCCTGCGCGGGGGCTTCGACACCCTGTCGCCCGTCGACCGCGACCGGCTGCTGGACACCGTCGGCGAGCGGCTGGGCGACCGGGTGGACCTCGCGCTCGACGCGCCGCCCGCGCTGCTCGCCCTCTGGGCCGCCGCCGACGCCGCCGGACTCGCGGCGCTGAAGGAACTCCAGCTGCCCGAGCCGGCCGTACCGGCCCAGGGCCGCGGTCTTCCTCATGCTCTGGCCACGGCCACGGCCACGGCCAAGGCCACGGCCGTGGAACCGGGCCCGGCCCCGGCCGCGGTCGGCATACCGGAGCCCGCCGGGGCCCCGCGTCCGGCCGCCGAGGCCGGCCGCCTGCGCCTCGCGCCCGCCGACCGCTGGCGGCTGCTGCTCGGCCGTGAGCGCGACCGGCTCCCGGCCGGTGCCCGCCGCTACGCCCACGTCCTCGACGAGCTCTACGGCGCCGGCCGCGGCGAGGGCTCCGCCGACCTCGACGGCGGCAGGGGAGGGCAGGGCGGCGGCCAGGAGCACTCCTTCCCCACCGCCCGGGAGTGGTCGCAGGAACTGGAGGCGCTGTTCGGCGCCGAGGTACGGGAAGAGGTGCTGGGCGGAGCGGCCGAGGCGGGCCGCACCGACGTGCTCGCCCAGCTCGACCCGGCGTCCGTACGGCCCTCCGTGGAACTGCTCACCTCCGTCCTGTCCCTCGCGGGCGGGATGCCCGAGGCCCAACTCGCCACGCTGCGGCCCCTGGTCAGGCGGCTGGTCGACGAACTGGCCAAGGAACTGGCCACCCGGATGCGCCCGGCCCTCTCCGGTCTCGCCACCCCGCGCCCCACCCGCCGCCCCGGCGGCCGACTGGACCTGGCCCGCACCCTGCGCGCCAACCTCGCGCACACCCGGCGGCGGGCCGACGGCAGCGTGGTCGTGGTCCCGGAACGGCCCGTGTTCAGCACCCGGGCCAACCGGGAGAGCGACTGGCGGCTGATCCTGGTCGTCGACGTCTCCGGTTCGATGGAGGCCTCCGTCATCTGGTCGGCGCTGACCGCGGCCGTGCTGGGCGGCGTACCGACGCTGTCCACGCACTTCCTCGCCTTCTCCACCCAGGTCCTGGACCTCACCGACCGGGTCGAGGACCCGCTGTCGCTGCTGCTGGAGGTCCGGGTCGGCGGCGGTACGCACATCGCCGCCGGACTCGCGCACGCCCGCACGCTGATGACCGTTCCGAGCCGCACCCTCGTCGTCGTGGTCAGCGACTTCGAGGAGGGCGCCCCGATCGGCGGACTGCTCGGCGAGGTCCGCGCGCTGGCCGCCTCCGGCGCCCACCTGCTCGGCTGCGCCGCGCTCGACGACACGGGGACGCCCCGGTACTCGGTCCCGGTGGCCGGCCGGCTCGTCGCCGCCGGGATGCCGGTGGCCGCCCTCAGCCCGCTCGCCCTCGCCCGCTGGGTGGGCGACCGACTCCGTGGAGAACCCCGTTGACCACCTCACTGCCGCCCGTCGCACCGGAGGTGCTCGCCGAGGCCGTCGAGCAGCTCAGCGCACGGCTGCGCAAGAAGCTGGACGCCGCCACCGCGAGCTGCGGCGCGCTCGCGTCGGCCGGGGCCGACGGGGCCGTCGTCCTCGCCTTCGGGGAGGACGCCATCGTCACGCTCCGGCCCGGCCCGGGCGGAGCGGTCACCGAGCCCGGACAGGCGACCTGCACCTGCCTCCTGTCCCCCCGCTGCCTCCACCGCGCCGCCGCCCTGGGCGCCGCCCCCTTGTCAGACCCGCCCCCATACGAGGCCCCGCTCGCGGCCCCGGACCAGACCTCGGGCCAGGCCCCGGACCCGGCCTCGGCCCCGGGCCAGGTCCCGGCCCCGGGCCACGTCCCGGCCCCGGGCCCGGATCCGGACCCGGCTTCGGGCCAGGCCCCGGACCCGGCCTCGGGCCCGGCCACCGGCCCGGCC
>NZ_JBHXNP010000141.1:0-19597 GCF_042719495.1 Streptomyces sp. NPDC058525 | reverse complement strand
GACTCATCCAGTTCTACAGACCCCCCGACCCCCTGGCAACGACCCCGCTTACTAGTGGTCCTCGCAGCCGGGGCGGAACGGCCCCCCGGCCCGGCGTCGGATATCCGCGCAGGTGGGAGGCGGTACGGGAGGGCGTGTAGGGGACGTTTAAGGACTACTATCCCGGTTCGTATGTGACCTGGGTCCTGTGGGGCGGGTCACCGCCGGGCGGCCCGAATGTCACCCTCCGCGCCCGATTCATCCCTTTTGTCGGTGTGGTCCGGGCCACTCCCCACCCCCGAATCGAAGGTGACGGGCGGATCGAACGCTGCTTTGCGAGTCGCCCGGCGCAGCGCCCGCAGCAGCGTGCCGCCGAGCGTCAGGGTCAGTACGACCGTCAGCACCGCCCGGCCCAGGTCCCAGCCCACCGAGGTCGCCAGGCAGTACGCGACGAAGCGCGCCAGGTTCGCCGCGACCGGCTCGCCCGGATGGAACGAGATGCCCTGCCCCACGCCCTGCAGGATCACCCAGCCCTGCAGATTCATGACCGTGCCGTACGCGAACGAGCCCGCGAAGCCGTACGCCGCCAGCATCAGCAGCTCCGCCCGGCCCCGCAGCCTCTCCGGCCCCGGCAGCAGCCCGGCGCCCAGCGCGAACCAGCCCATGGCCAGCATCTGAAACGGCATCCACGGGCCGACCCCGCCGGTCAGCAGGGCGGACGCGAACATCGTCACCGAGCCGAGCACGAAGCCGAAGCCGGGGCCGAGGACGCGGCCGCTGAGCACCATCAGGAAGAACATCGGCTCCAGGCCGGCCGTGCCCGCGCCCAGCGGTCTCAGCGCCGCGCCGACGGCCGCCAGTACGCCGAGCATCGCCACCGCCTTGGCGTCCATGCCGTTGTCGGCGATGGTCGCGACGACCACGGCGACCAGGAGCGGCAGCAGCGCGGCGAAGAGCCAGGGGGCGTCCTGGGAGTGGGCGAGGCCCGACTGCCGGTCGGCGAGCAGCGGCCAGCCGAAGGCCGCGATGCCGATGAGGGTGACGAGGACCAGGGCCGCGGCGGCGCGGGGGCCGATGCGGATGGGGCGGGCGGGGCGGGCGGGGCGGGTGGGCCGGTCGGGCCTGGTGGGCTCGGTGGGCGCGGTGGCTTCGGTTGCTGTGCGGCTCATGCGGGGGCCGTCCCGGGGGTGGGGGCGGGGGCCGCGTCCGGGGCCTTGGCCAGGGCCTCGGCCACCTGGCTGACCGTGAGCCAGTGGCCCGGGGCCAGGATCTTCGCGACCTGGGGGGCGAAGGCGGGGGAGGAGACGACGACCTCGGCGGTCGGGCCGTCCGCGACGATCTCCCCGCCGGCCAGGATCACCACGCGGTGGGCCAGCTCGGCGGCCAGCTCCACGTCGTGCGTGGCCAGCACGATGGCGTGCCCCTCGGCGGCGAGCGCGCGCAGGATCTCGATCAGACGGGCCTTGGCGGCGTAGTCCAGGCCGCGGGTGGGCTCGTCGAGGAGCAGCAGCGCCGGGCGTCCGGTCAGCACCAGCGCCAGGGCCAGAGCCAGGCGCTGCCCCTCCGAGAGGTCCCGGGGGTGGGTGTCGTCGGGGACGTCCGGGAGCAGGGCGGAGACCAGGTCACGGCAGGTGCCGGGGGGTGCGGCGGCGTCGGAGTCGGCGGCGGCGCACTCGGCCGCCACCGTGTCCGCGTACAGGAGGTCGCGGGGTTCCTGCGGGACGAGGCCGACGCGGCGGACCATCTGTGCGGGGGCGGTCTTGTGCGGGGTCGCGCCGCCGACGGTGACGGTGCCGGTGGTGGGGGCGAGGGTGCCGGTGAGGGCGGCGAGGAGGGTGGACTTGCCGGCGCCGTTGCGGCCCATCAGGGCGATGGTCTCGCCCGGGGCGACGGTCAGGTCGATGTCGCGGAGCACTTCGGTGCGGGTGCGGCGGATGCCGAGGCTTTGGGCGGTGGCCAGGGCCGTGCCGGGGGCTGGCGCAGGGGCCGGCTTGCTCCGGCGGAGCAGCCGCGCGAGCAGCCCGGACCCTCCGCCACCACGGGCTCCGCCCCCGGACCCCCGCGCCTCAAGCGCCGGCGGGGCTGGGGTGGGCTGCGGCCGGTCGCTGGGTGCGGCTGGGTGGGGGCTGGGGTGGGAATCGGGCTCTGCCCGGACCCGCGCCTCAAGCGCCGGCGGGGCTGGATTTGGTTGCGCCTCAGCGGCAGCCGGGGCTGGGGTCGGTTCCTGGGTGACCTTCTGGGGGCTGGGTTGCCCGGAGGGCACATTCAGCCCCGCCGGCGTTTGAGGCGCGGGGTCCGGGGCGGAGCCCTGGGAAGCGGTGAGGCGGGCGGCATCGGAGGGAAGGGGTGCGGGGTTCTCCGCAGCCGAGGACGCAGTCGGGGCCCCGGCCGCAGGCGAGGGCGCAGTCGGGGCCTCGGCCGCAGGCGAGGGTGCGGCCGGGAGCCCGGTGGTGGCCGAGGTCGGTGCCGGGGCTTCGGGGGCGGCCGAGGGAGCAGTCGGGGTTCCGGCGACGGCCGAGGGAGTAGTCGGGAGCCCGGTGGCAGACGACAGGCGGGATCGGAGGGGGGTGGATTCGCGGCGGGCGTCTCGGATCGAGAGGGGGAGCGGGGACCAGCCCGCCAGGCGGCCCAGGGCCACCACCGGCGGGTGGACCGGGGAGACGGCCATGATCTGCGACGGCGTGCCGAGCACCGGCGCCGCGCCCGGGGACGGCAGGAGCAGCACCTGGTCGGCGTACTGGACCACCCGTTCCAGCCGGTGCTCCGCCATCAGGACCGTCGTGCCGAGGTCGTGGACCAGCCGCTGGAGCACGGCCAGGACCTCCTCCGCCGCCGCCGGGTCGAGCGCCGAGGTCGGTTCGTCCAGGACGAGGACCCTCGGGTGCGGGGTCAAGACCGAGCCGATCGCGACCCGCTGCTGCTGGCCCCCGGACAGGGTGGCGATGGGGCGGTCGCGCAGTTCGTTCAGGCCGAGCAGGTCCAGGGTCTCCTCGACCCGGCGGCGCATCACCGCCGGAGGCAGCCCGAGGGACTCCATGCCGTACGCCAGCTCGTCCTCGACCACGTCCGTCACGAAGTGCGCGAGCGGATCCTGGCCGACCGTGCCGACCACGTCCGCGAGCTCCCGCGGCTTGTGCGTGCGCGTGTCACGGCCCGCGACCGTGACCCGGCCCCGCAGCCGGCCCCCGGTGAAATGGGGAACCAGACCGGAGACCGCGCCGAGCAGAGTCGACTTGCCGACACCCGACGGGCCGACGAGGAGGGTCAGCTCGCCTTCCGGGATCACCAGGTCGACGCCCTGGAGCGAGGGCCCGGCCGCGCCGTCGTAGGTCACCGAGACCTGTTCGAACCGGATCACGGGGACGCCTCCTTGGGCGGTACGGGTGCCACGAAGGCGGGCAGCAGGCCGATCAGGATCGCGGCCGCCGGCCAGAGCGGGAACGCGGGCGCGACCAGCGGGACCACGCCCGGGTGCAGGGACTCGGGGTCGACGGTGCCGGCGTAGACGAGGAGCGCGGCGACGGCCGCGCCCGACCCGGCGACCAGCCAGGCGCGCGGCCCCCAGCGGTCGGGCCGGTAGCGGGTCCGCACCGACCGGCGGCCGCCGAGGCGCAGCCCCGCCAGGGCCAGGACCAGGCCGATGAGGAGGACGGGCAGGCCGTACACCGCGCCTTCGGCGGCGAGCAGCCCGTACGTGCCCGCGCACATGCCGAGCAGGCCGCCGAGGGTGAGGACGTTGGTGGTGTGCCGGACGGCGGGCGGGACCTGCGCGGTGCGGCCGTAGCCGCGCGCGTCCATCGACGCGGCGGTGGCGACGGAACGCTCGAGGGCGCCCTCCAGGACCGGCAGGCCGATCTGGAGGATGGCCTTGATCCCGCCGGTGGGGCGGCCGCGCAGCCGTCGGGCGGTCCGCAGGCGGACCACGTCGGCGACCATGTTCGGCGCGAAGGTCATCGCGACGACGACGGCGACCCCGGCCTCGTACAGGGCGGCCGGGAGGGACTTCAGGAGCCGGGCCGGGTTGGCGAGGGCGTTCGCGGCGCCGACGCAGACGAGGAGGGTGGCCAGCTTCGCGCCGTCGTAGAAGGCGAAGACCAGCTGCTCGGCGGTGACCCGGCCGCCGAAGCGGATGCCCTGGGCCCAGGCGGGGAGGGGGACCTCGGGGAGGGTGAAGAGGATGTGCGAGCCGGGGATGGGGGAGCCGAGGAGCATGGAGAAGAGGAGGCGCAGGCCGATGACGAAGAGGCCGAGCTTGAGGAAGGCGCCGTAGGAACGGGCCCAGGGGGCGTTGGTGCGGCGGGCCGCGACGACGTAACCGGCCACGCCGACGATCAGGCCGAGGAGGAGGGGGTTGGTCGTCCGCGAGGCGGCCGTGGCCAGACCGAGGGCCCAGAGCCACCAGGCTCCCGCGTGCAGGGCCGTGGCCCGGCTGGAGCGCGGGGCCCGCCATTTTTCGTACGACGGCCCGGGCCCGGGACCCCCCGCCGCGAGCCGGCTCCGCCGGGCCGGGGTCACGGGGGCGGGTGCGGGTCCGGTGGGTGTGCGCCCGGCCTGCGGCCGGGCGGGGTTCCCTCCCGCACCACCCGTGCGGGAGGTGTCCCGGGTGCGGGTGGCACCGGTGGGCGGCTGGGCGCCGTCGGCGGCCGTCCCGCCGTGGGCTTCGGCCCCGCCGTCGGTGTGAGACCGACCGTCACGAGCCGTTCCGGCGTCGGGGTTCGTCCCGCCGTCACGAGCCGTTCCGGCGCCGGGGTTCGGCCCGGCGTCGGGGGCCGTTCCGGCGGCGGGGGGCTGCCCGGGTTCGGGGGGTGTGGGGGGCGGGGGGGGGGGGGCGGGGGGGGGGGGGGGGGGGGGGGGGGGGGGGGGGGGGGGGGGGGGGGGGGGGGGGGGGGGGTGTCATCGGGTGCGGCGGCGGGATTGCCAGAGGGCGGCTGCGGCCAGGGCGGCGACCGCTGCGATGCCTGCCAGGAGGCCTGCCGACGGGCCGTTGTCGGTGTTGGTGTTGGTGTTGGTGGCGGAGTCGGCCGGCTTCGGGTGGGGGGTGGCGGGCGGGGTGTCCGGGAGGGGTTCGCCGCAGCCTTGCTTCGGGTAGCCCGTCACCCCGCACAGCAGGGCCGCGCTGTTGTAGCGCAGCGGCTTCGCCACCGATGCCAGGGCCTCGGCCGCCGTGGCCTCCGGGGCCACCTGGGCGCAGGCCGTGCGCGGGTCGCCCTGCGGCGGGGTCTCGTCCGACGGGGCGTCCTCGGGGAGGCCGAAGTCGATGACCAGCGCCACCCGCTTCCTGCCCTCCGCCGCCGGCGTCGCTCCGCAGATCGCCGTGAAGTCCGCCGCCGCCCGCGGCCGCGCCGCCTCCGCCGCCGCGTCCTTGCTCACGGCGAAGCGGAAGCCCTGCACGGAGCCGTCCGCCGGGCGGGCCATCGACGGCCCGACGGTGGCGTACGCCCACGTACCGCCGGCGCCGTCCCAGAACGACCAGTAGCGGTAGCTCGAGGCCAGGGCCGGGCCGGCGGACAGCACGGCCAGGACGACACCGAAGGCGAGGGCGAGGGGCAGGAGGCGGCGGCGCATCAGAGCTGGTTCTTCTTGCGGCGGCCGCTCAGCAGGATGCCGATGCCCACGCCGGCCGCGGCGCCCGCACCGATGATCCACCACACGCTCTGGCCGCCGGACGGCTTGTCCTTCTCGCTGTCCACCGTGGTCGCGGAGGTGTCCGCGCCCTGCGGCGCCGGGCCGGTCGCGTTCAGCGCCGCGACCAGGTCGGTGCCGCCGAAGGACTTCGGGTCGGTGCCGGTCGCGTGCGCGGCCAGGATCAGCGTGCCGAGGCCCGCCGGGCTGCCCTTCGCCCACTCCGCCGAGTTGGCCTTGAGCCACTCCAGCGCGCCCGCCGCCGACTGCTTGTGCCCGGCCGCGGCCAGGGCGATCACCGCGTCGGCGGTGTTGCCGGTGTCCGGCATGGCCTGGTCGGAGCCCGGGGTGACGGCCGTCAGGTGGCCGTCCTTCTTCAGGACCTCGGCCAGGTAGCCGGCCGCGCCCTGGGCGGCGGCCGCCGGGTCCGCGGCGCCGGCCGCCGGGCAGACCAGCGGGGCAGCCGGGGTGTCCGTGGTGGACGGGACGACGGCCGCGCCCTTGCCGAGGCCGGCCAGGGCCGCGGCGGCCGTGGCGTCGGCGTTCGCGAGCAGCTTGCCGTCGACCGGCTGGTAGGCGAACGCGCCCCGGTCGGCGGCCGGCTCGGCGGAGCAGCCCAGCTGGAAGGGGAGCAGCCCCTCGTACGCCGACTTGCCGGCCTTCGACTTGACCTCGGCCGGCTTCTCGCCGGCCACGGCGAGGGCGCTGATCACCAGGGCGGTGGAGTTGGCCTCGCTGGGGGAGCCGGGCACGTACGCCCAGCCGCCGTCCTCGTTCTGGACGGACTTGAGCCAGTCCACGGCCTTGGTGACGGCCGCGTCCTTGCCGCCGAGGGCCTTCAGCGCCTGCACGGCCGCGGCGGTGGCGTTTGTGTCGAACATGGTCGTCGCCGCGCACGCCGTACCCGGCTCCGCACGGAAGGAGGCGAAGCCGCCGTTCGCGCACTGCTGGCCCACCAGCCAGTCGACGGCCTGCGGGGCGGGCTTGACGCCGACGGTGTGCTGCGCGAGCAGTGCGAAGGACTGCCGCCACACGCCGTCGTACGTCGGGTCGTTCTTCCCGTACAGCCCGGAGGGGATGACCGGCGGCGCGGAGGGGGATGCGGGCGGCGCGGTGTCGGCGAGGGCTGCGGGGGCGGCGCCCACGCAGAGCACGGCGGAGGCGGCGAGCGCGGCGGCGCTGCGACGGACGTTCATGGGGGCGGGTGCCTCTCCTGCTGGGGAGCCGAAGGCAGGCACGCTCGGGTACCGGGCTCCGGCTCCGTATACCTCGACGGTGCCGGCCGCCGGGGGCCCGGCGGCACGAGCCGCGCACCTCCGGTACGGGGCGTTCCGACTTCCCGCCGCCGGGCTGGCCGGGGTGGGTCACGGTTGCGGGTCAGTGCCGGATTCGCACCGGCTTTCCCCCGTACGGAAGGGTGGACGACGGGTTCACTCTACCGGCCCGTAGGGTGCGGGCCCCGGCCGCCGGCCTGGCGCTACAGCGCCCGGTACGTCACCGGGTCGCTGCCCGGGACCGGCTCCGCGCGGCCCTGTTTCACCAATCGCCGCAGGTGGGCCTCGGCTTCGGAGACGGCGATGTTGCGGGAGCCGTACGGGATCTGCTCCCAGGGCCGGTTCCATTCCATCCGCTCGGCCAGCCCCCACGGGGTCAGCGGTTGGGCCAGCAGCGCCCACAGGCCGGTGAGGCGCTCCTCGTGGTGGTCGAGGAGTTCCCGTACGCGGGCGGGGGCGTCGGTGAAGGCGTGCTGGTGGGCCGGGAGCACCTCGGCCGGGTCGAGGCGGCCGATGCGTTCGAGGGAGTCGAGGTAGTCGCCGAGGGGGTCGGTGACGCGGGTGACGCCGTTCTCGTCCGGGGCCTCGTACAGGCCGATGTGCGGGGAGATGCCGGGCAGCAGGTGGTCGCCGGAGAAGAGGCGGCCGTTACCGGGCAGGTTCGCCGGGTGGGCCTCCTCCAGGTGCAGGCAGACGTGGCCGGGGGTGTGGCCGGGGGTCCAGATCGCGCGCAGCCGGCGTCCGGCGAGGGGGAGCAGCTCGGCGGGGACGATCTCCCGGTCGGGGACGGCGGAGCGCAGGCCGGGCAGGGTGCGCAGGCGGCCGCTCGCGCGGGCGGCGCGCAGCGGGGCGATGTGCTCCTCGGGGGCTCCGGCGGCGGCGAGCTTCTCGCTCATGTAGTCGAACCACACGCCGGGCTCGGCGGCCCGGGTCCGTACGACGACCTCGGTGTCGGCGGCGTGCATGGCGATCCAGGCGCCGGAGGCCTCGCGGACCTGGCCGGACAGGCCGTGGTGGTCGGGGTGGTGGTGGGTGATGACGACGCCGTGGACGTCGGCGGCGGCGATGCCGAGTGCGCCGAGGCCGGCGACGAGGGTGTCCCAGGAGGCGGGGTCGTCCCAGCCGGTGTCGACGAGGACCGGGCCGCGGTCGGTGTCGAGGACGTGGACGAGGGTGTGGCCGAGGGGGTTGTCGGGGATGGGCACCTTGATTCCCCACACGCCTCCGCCGTGATCGGTGACGGGGGGCGTGTCGGGCGGGGTGCCGGGCGAGGTGACGGGGGGAGTGCCGGCCGGAGTGCCGGGCGGGGTGCCGCCGGCCGGAGCGCCGGGCGAGGTGCGATCCGGGCCGTGCGGGCCGGCCGCACCTCGCGTCTCCCCCGCCTCGCTCGCCTCGTTCGTCTCCTGTGCCTCGTTCGTCGACATGAGATCCCCTGCCCGCTCGTCCCACCAACAAGAACCTGTTCCAGTAGTAGCCCAAGTCGACCACTTTCGGCTGCTCCTGACTAGTCGTTGGATCTTCCGGACCTCCGCGCGGGCGGTTCCGTCCTGGCCGTGGACTCCTCTAACTAGAACTGGTATCAGTTCTGCAACGTCAAGCCGCAGGAGGCCTCAGCCATGACCGAGCTCGTGGAACACGGACAACTGTTCATCGGCGGGGAATGGACGGATCCGCTGGGCACCGACACGATCCGCATCGTCTCCCCCCACACCGAGCAGGTCATCGGCTCCGTCCCGCACGCCTCCCGCGGCGACGTGGACCGCGCCGTCGCCGCCGCCCGCCGGGCCTTCGACGAGGGGCCGTGGCCGCGGATGACCCTCGAGGAGCGCATCGCCGTCGTCTCCCGGATCAAGGACGCCATAGCCGTCCGGCACGAGGAGATCGCCCGCTCGATCAGCTCCCAGAACGGGTCCCCGTACTCCTGGAGCGTCCTCGCCCAGGCGCTCGGCCCGATGATGGTCTACGACGCCGCGATCACCGTCGCGCGCGCCTACCCGTACGAGGAGCACCGCCAGGGCGCCCTCGGCCCGATCCTGGTGCGCCGCGAACCGGTCGGGGTCGTCGCGGCCGTCATCCCGTGGAACGTGCCGCAGTTCGTGGCGGCGGCCAAGCTCGCCCCCGCGCTGCTCAGCGGCTCCACCGTCATCCTGAAGCCCTCGCCGGAGGCCCCGCTCGACTCCTACATCCTCGCCGACATCGCGCGCGAGGCCGGGGTGCCGGAGGGCGTGCTGTCGATCCTGCCCGCCGACCGGGAGGTCAGCGAGTACCTGGTCGGCCACCCCGGCATCGACAAGGTCTCCTTCACCGGCTCGGTCGCCGCCGGCAAGCGCGTGATGGAGGTGGCCGCGCGCAACCTCACCCGGGTCACCCTCGAACTCGGCGGCAAGTCGGCCGCCGTGATCCTGCCGGACGCCGACCTGGAGACCGCGGTGGCCGGGATCGTCCCCGCGGCCTGGATGAACAACGGCCAGGCGTGCGTCGCGCAGACCCGGATCCTCGTGCCGCGCGGCCGGTACGAGGAGGTGGCCGAGGCCTTCGCGGCGGCGGCCGGCGCCCTGGTCGTCGGCGACCCGCTGGACCCGGCCACGCAGCTCGGCCCGCTCGTCGCCCAGCGCCAGCAGCAGCGGTCCCTGGACTACATCCGGATCGGGCAGGAGGAGGGCGCGAAGGTGCTCTCGGGCGGCGGGCGCCCGGCGGGGCTGGACCGCGGCTGGTACGTGGAGCCCACCCTCTTCGGGGACGTGGACAACTCCATGCGGATCGCGCGCGAGGAGATCTTCGGCCCGGTCGTCTGCCTGATCCCGTACGGGGACGAGGCGGAGGCGGTACGGGTGGCCAACGACTCCGAATTCGGCCTGAGCGGCAGCGTCTGGACGGCCGACGTGGAGCACGGCATCGACTTCGGCCGGCAGATCCGCACCGGCACCTTCAACGTGAACACCTTCAGCCTGGACATGCTGGGCCCGTTCGGCGGCTACAAGAACAGCGGCCTGGGCCGGGAGTTCGGCCCCGAGGGCCTGGGCGAGTACCTCGAGCACAAGATGATCCACCTGCCCGCGGGCTATGAGGCGGGTGCCTGATGGGCGACCGCTGGCAGGTCGAGGTGGACCGGGGCGTCTGCATCGGCTCGGGCATGTGCGTCAACCACGCCCCGCAGGGCTTCGTCCTCGACTCGGCCCGCCAGTCCCACCCCCGCACCCCGGAGTCGGACGCGAACGAGCCGATCCTGACGGCGGCGGAGGGCTGCCCGGTCGAGGCGATCCTCATCACCCTGGCCGAGACGGGCGAACCGGTCTTCCCGCCGGAGGAGTAGCCCTGACCTGGTGGGACGGGCCCGGGTCGGCCGGCCCGGATCCGTCCCGGGGCCCGGCGGGCGCGGGGGCGGGTTCCTGTGCGTGCATGTGGCATCGATACGATCGGGACTTTATGTCCCTCATACGTACCGGTGTCGCGGACACCCCAGGAAGTCCAGAGGTGTCATGTCCGACAGGCTCGTCCTCACCGAGGACCGTGTCCCGGCGCCCGACGGGACGCCGCAGGCGGCCCCGGCTCCCACCCGGCACCAGAGGATGTGGCCGGGGCGCCGCCGCCGGGTCGTGCGGGCCGGGCGGGCGCCGCGCATCGCCGTGCTCGACGGACTGCGGCTGTTCGCGGCGCTGTCGGTGGTCCTGTTCCACTACCTTGCCGGCTCGGGGACGATCCCCTGGCAGCGGCGGCCGAGCTCTTTCCCGCGCTGCACCGAATAGCGGCGTTCGGCTGGCTGGGCGTGGTCTTCTTCTTCATGATCAGCGGCTTCGTCATCTGCATGTCCGGCTGGGGCACATCACTTCAGCAGTTCTGGCGGGGCCGGATCCTGCGGCTGTTCCCGCTCTACTGGGCGGCGGTCGTGCTCTCTGCGGCGGCCGCCCGCCTGGGCCCGCAGACACCGGGCGAGCCGAGGGTCACCGTCGGCCAGATGCTCACGAACCTCACGATGCTGCACGAGCCCCTCGGTGTGGGCCACGTGGACACCGTCTACTGGACGCTCTGGGTCGAGCTGCGCTTCTACCTGGTCTTCTCGCTGGTCGTCCTGCTGGGCACGAGCTATCGCCGCGTCGCGAACTTCTGCTGGGCCTGGGCGCTGGGCTCGGTCCTGGCCCCGGCGTCGGGCATCCCGCTGCTGGAGCAGCTCCTCGTGCCCCTGTGGGCGCCCTTCTTCATCGCCGGGATCGTCTTCTACCTGGTCCGCCGGGCGGGCCGGTTCGAGGGTGAGACCCTCGGTCTCCTGGGGCTGTCCTGGCTGCTGATGCAGCACCGCCTCCCGGCGGTCATGGCCTGGGAGGGGCACGGCGTCAACTGGAAGGTCTGCCTGGCCGCGATCAGCGCGATGTACCTGCTGATGGGCCTGATCGCGCTCGGGAAGCTGGACCGGATCCAGTGGCGCTGGCTGCCCGTCGCGGGTGCGATCTCCTACCCGCTCTACCTGGTGCACCAGTCGCTGGGCGTGCGGGTGATCTGGCGGTGGAACGAGCAGTGGGGTGCCTGGCCGACCCTGCTCGGGGTGACCGCGGCGATGGTGCTGATCGCCTGGCTGCTGCACCGCGTGGTGGAGCGGCCGCTGACGCGGGTGCTGCGCCGGCTGATGGCCCCGCAGGCCGAGCGGCCGCAGAAGGCCGTCGCATAGACGCCTGGCCGGGCCCTCCCCGCAGCGGCGGGTTCAGGCCTTTTCCGGGGGGCGGGGCGGGGCCGTCAGGTCGATGAGGCGGCAGACCGTTTCGATGTCGATCTTGACCTGGGCGATCGAGGCGCGGCCCGAGAGCCAGGTGATCAGGGCCGAGTGCCAGGTGTGCTCGATGACGCGGACCGCCGAGAGCTGTTCCGCCGTCGGCGGGGCGTCCAGGCCCATCGCGTCCAGGATGATCGCCGTGGTCAGCCGGGAGACCGTGTCCACCTCGGGGCTCACGCTGCGGTCCGCGAAGGTCAGGGCCCTGACCATGGCGTCGGCCAGGTGCGGTTCGCGCTGGAGGGCGCGGAAGGCCCGCATCAGGGTCTCCGCGACCCGCGCCGCCGGGTCGTCGCCGGCCGGCGGGCGCTTGCGCAGCGTCGTGTGCATGTGCTGGAGCTGGTCCTGCATCGTGGCGACCAGCAGGTGCACCTTGGACGGGAAGTAGCGGTACAGGGTGCCCAGCGCCACGCTGGAGGACTCCGCGACCTCGCGCATCTGGACCGCGTCGAAGCCGCCCCGGCTGGCCAGCTGGGCGCTGGCGTGCAGGATCCGGCGGCGGCGCGCCTCCTGACGCTCCGTCAGGGGAGGCGACGCCGGTGTGGTCACGGCCTTCACTTCCGCTGTCATGTGTCCCGTTGTCCCGTTCCGTGTCGTTGCGCGAGCTGATTCCGGGCCGATCGGGAGCCAGCATGGCAGGCGCCGAAGCCGTGGCGCGAATCACCTGCTCCGCCTCTTACGGTGTAGTTTCCGGCCGGTAGATTCAATGGTCTTCGACGGATCAAGTCTGAAACTTGTTCTACATTATCCGAGCGGTTACGCTCCGGCGAAAGTTGCAGGGAGAAGGGGGCCGAGAGTGACCGCTGAGGCCATGGTGACGAGCCCTTTCGCGGATTCCGCCACCGACGGCGACCGCCCGTTGCGCATCGCACTCCTCACCTATAAGGGGAACCCGTTCTGCGGCGGCCAGGGCGTCTACGTCCGCCACCTCTCGCGCGAGCTCGTGAAGCTGGGCCACTCCGTCGAGGTCATCGGCGCGCAGCCCTATCCCGTCCTCGACACCGGCGCCACCCTCACCGAGCTGCCGAGCCTCGACCTCTACCGCAGCCCCGACCCGTTCCGCACCCCGAAGCGCGACGAGTACCGCGACTGGATCGACGCCCTCGAGGTCGCCACCATGTGGACCGGCGGCTTCCCCGAGCCGCTGACCTTCTCCCTGCGGGCCCGGCGCCATCTCGCCGCCCGCGCGGGCGAGTTCGACGTCGTCCACGACAACCAGACCCTCGGATACGGACTGCTGGGCGACCTCGGCGCGCCGCTGGTCACCACCATCCACCACCCCATCACCGTCGACCGGCAGCTCGACCTCGACGCCGCGAACGACCGCAAGAAGCGGCTCTCCGTGCGCCGTTGGTACGGCTTCACCCGCATGCAGGGCCGCGTCGCCCGCCGGCTGCCCTCCGTGCTCACCGTCTCCGGCTCCTCCCGGCAGGAGATCTCCCAGCACCTCGGCGTCCGCGACGACCGCATCCACGTCGTGCACATCGGCGCCGACACCGACCTGTGGTCGCCGGACGCCTCCGTCGCCGAAGTACCCGGCCGCATCGTCACCACCTCCAGCGCCGACGTACCGCTCAAGGGACTCGTCCACCTCGTCGAGGCGCTCGCGAAGCTGCGCACCGAACAGCCCGACGCCCACCTCGTCGTCGTCGGCAAGCGCGCCGAGAAGGGGCCCGTCGCCCGCGCCATCGAGACGTACGGGCTGGGCGACGCCGTGCGGTTCGTCAAGGGCGTCACCGACGCCGAACTCGTCGACCTCGTCCGCAGCGCCCAAGTCGCCTGCGTGCCCTCCCTCTACGAGGGCTTCTCGCTCCCGGCCGCCGAGGCCATGGCCACCGGGACCCCGCTCGTCGCCACCACCGGCGGAGCGATCCCCGAGGTCGCCGGCCCCGACGGCGAGACCTGCCTCGCCGTGCCCCCCGGCGACGCGGGAGCCCTGGCCGCCGCGCTCGGCCGGATGCTCGGCGATCCGCAGCTGCGCACCCGCCTCGGCGAAGCCGGGCGCGAACGGGTCCTGACCCGCTTCACCTGGGCCAAGGCCGCCGAGGGCACCGCCGCGCACTACCGCGCCGCCATCGAGCAGGCAGCCGCCCGCACCCGCCGCTCGCGGTGACCCTCCACCTCCACCAGACTCCGCCCCCTCCTCCTCACCACCCCCGCGACCGCGAAGGCAGGACCCCGTGCTGACCGTCGATTTCTCCCGGTTCCCGCTCGCCGCAGGCGACCGCGTGCTCGACCTGGGCTGCGGCGCAGGCCGGCACGCCTTCGAGTGCTACCGGCGAGGCGCCCAGGTGGTCGCCGTCGACCGCAACGGCGAGGAGATCCGCGAGGTCGCCAAGTGGTTCGCCGCGATGAAGGAGGCCGGCGAGGCCCCGGCCGGCGCCACCGCCACCGCCATGGAGGGCGACGCGCTCGCCCTGCCCTTCCCCGACGAGTCCTTCGACGTCGTCATCATCTCCGAGGTGATGGAGCACATCCCCGACGACAAGGGCGTCCTCGCCGAGATGGTCCGCGTCCTCAAGCCCGGCGGACGCATCGCGGTCACCGTGCCGCGCTACGGCCCCGAGAAGATCTGCTGGGCGCTCTCCGACGCCTACCACGAGGTCGAGGGCGGCCACATCCGCATCTACAAGGCGGACGAGCTGCTCGGCAAGATGGAGGCCGCCGGCCTCAAGCCGTACGGTACCCACCACGCCCACGGGCTGCACTCCCCGTACTGGTGGCTCAAGTGCGCCTTCGGCGTCGACAACGACAAGGCGCTGCCCGTCAAGGCGTACCACAAGCTCCTGGTCTGGGACATCATGAAGAAGCCGCTCGCGACCCGCCTCGCCGAGCAGGCCCTGAACCCGGTCATCGGCAAGAGCTTCGTGGCGTACGCGACCAAGCCGCACCTTCCGGTCCTCCCCGACGGCGACGCGAAGTGAGCTCGCCCGGGCGCACCGAACACCTCGTCCTGGACGGGGTGCTGACCGCGGAGCAGGCCGCCCAGACCGTGGCTGGGATCCTCGCCGCGCAGCGCGCCGACGGCGCCATCCCGTGGTTCCGCGGCCACCACCTCGACCCGTGGGACCACACCGAGGCCGCGATGGCCCTGGACGCGGCCGGCGAGCACGAGGCCGCCGAGCGGGCGTACGCGTGGCTGGCCCGGCACCAGAACCAGGACGGCTCCTGGTACGCGGCCTACGCCGACCGGCCGGACGGCGTGGACACCGCCGAGCCGCAGGACGCCGGCCGCGAGAGCAACTTCACCGCGTATATAGCCGTCGGCGTCTGGCACCACTACCTGTCCACCGGCGACGACGCCTTCCTCGACCGGATGTGGCCCGCCGTCTACGCGGCCGTCGAGTGGGTCCTCGCCCTCCAGCAGCCCGGCGGCGAGATCGGCTGGAAGCGGGAGGCCGACGGCACGCCCGTCACGGACGCCCTGCTCACCGGCTCCTCCTCCATCCACCAGGCCCTGCGCTGCGCACTGGCCATCGCCGAACACCGCGAGGAGCCGCAGCCCGACTGGGAACTCGCGGCGGGCGCGCTGCGCCACGCCATCCGCCGGCACCCCGAGCGGTTCCTCGACAAGAACCACTACTCGATGGACTGGTACTACCCGGTCCTCGGCGGAGCCCTGACCGGACCCGAGGCCAAGGCGCGCATCGAGGAACGCTGGGACGAGTTCGTCGTGGCGGACCTCGGCGTGCGCTGCGTCCTGCCGAACCCGTGGGTGACGGGCGGCGAGTCCTGCGAGCTGGCGCTCGCCCTGTGGGCGACGGGCGAGTCGGACCGGGCACTGGAGATCCTGCGCTCGATCACGCACCTGCGCGCCGACAACGGCATGTACTGGACGGGCTACGTGTTCCAGGACGAGGCCGTGTGGCCGGTCGAGCAGACCACCTGGACCGCCGGGTCGCTGCTGCTGGCCGTCGCCGCCCTGGGCGGGGACGAGGCCACCACCGACGTGTTCGGCGGGGCCTCGCTCCCGGCCGGGCTGGAGCCCGACTGCTGCGGCCTTCGGAACGCGCCCTAGCCGCGGCGGTACAGCCAGCCGGCCACACCGTGGCCGATCAGGAGGTACACGACCGCCGCCAGGCCGTAGCCGAAGACGACTTGGACCCACTCGCGGCTGAAGGTGAACAGGTCGTACGACCAGCCGGACAGCCAGGTCGCCGTGTCGTGGACGAACTCCACCAGCTCGTTGCCCCGGTTGGCGTCGAGCAGGTACAGCAGGATCCACAGGGCGATCACGAAGGCGAGCACGTCAGCCACCAGTGCGACGGCCCGGCCCGCCGAATTGCTTCCCCGGGCTACTCGGGTGTGCGTGTGTGAGGGCATGTGGCGCGTCTTGCCGCTCGGGCGCGCCGCAAACCCGAACGGGTCCCCCCGGTGGTGCGGCCGCGGGGCCCGGGTGAGGCTGCGGGGGACGTCCCACTCCCCGGAGGACACCGTGTCCGTATCCACGACCGTTCGATTCCGCCGCACCCTGACGGCGGTGGTCCTGTCCACCGCGCTGCTGGCCGGCGCCACCTCCTGCGGCAGCGGCGGCGGTGGCGACCGGGCCCCACGGGAGGAGACGGTCTCCTCGGCCTCGGTGGCGGAGCTGGCGGCCCTGGCGGCCGCCGAGCCGGCCGCCGTCGCAGCCGACGAGGCGGCCGCCCCGACGCCCTCGCCGAGCACGACCGCCGAGAAGCAGAAGTTCGCCAAGACGCGCTTCGTCGCCAACGCCGGGCTCGCGGCCGGGGCGACGTACCAGTGGATCATCAAGCCGTACCGTGCGGGCAAGTTCAAGAAGGGCGCGAAGGGCCGTACGTTCGCCCTCATCAAGGCGGGTCTCGCCGGCGCCTTCGCGTACAACCGGCTGAAGGCGGCCGCCGACAACGCCAAGGGCGACCCGCTGCTGTCGAAGGCGATGGGCCCGCTGACGGCCGGCATCGAATCCCTCAAGGGCCTCGGCAGCAAGCTCCGCAAGGGCGATGCGGGCGACGCCGACATCGACGCCTTCAACAACGTCATCAACGGCGTCAAGGAAGCGGGCAAGAGCGCGGGCGCCCCGGTGACCGATCAGGTCCCGAGCGTCTCCCAGCTGGGCGGATAGGCCGGCGCGGTCCGGGCCCGGCGGCCTGTTTCAATGGTCGCGTGATCGAGATCGTGGTGGCCGTCCTCGCCGCCGCAGGAGCCGGCTGGCTCCTGCGGCGCAAGCACCTCGCGCGGACGGCCGCCGGGCCCGTGCCCGGCATCCCCTGCATGGCCCGGCAGCCCGCCGGCCAGGGGCGCTGGCGGCCGGGCCGGGTGTACGCCGACCAGGACGCGGCCCGCTGGGTCCCGCAGCGCGGCGAGCCCGTACTCCTGCCCGGCGGCCGGGCCACCGGGGTGCGGGCGCCCTCGGTGAAGGAGGGCCTCTCCATCAACCCCGGCTCGCGGATCGTCAGCTGCGCCTACGACGACGGCGGGACGATGGAGATCGCCGTCATGCCGCTGGACCTGCGCGAGCTGCTGGCGGCGGTGTCGCGGACCGGGGAGCCGGGGAAGCCGGGGGAGTCCGGGGGATCGGGGAAGTCCGGGGAGTCGGGGAAGTCCGGGGAGACCGGGGACTCCTGAGCGGTCCGGCCGGGGTCGGGATCAAGCCACGGCCCGTCACTCTGTGCTGGTGATCCTTTACTGTGTGCGGTGCACTGACACGCCGTCACACAGGAGTTCCCCGCATGCAGCGCAGCCGCACCGACCTGAGGATCCGCGCCGTACTCGCCGCCATGGGCGTCACCGCCGCACTGGCCACGGCCCCGGCGGCCCAGGCCGCGGCCCCGGCGGCCCAGGCCGCGGCCCCGGCGGCCCAGGCCGCGGCCGGCCCCGCACCGGCCCCCGCCCCCGTCGCCGAGAGCACGGCGGATCTCGCTGCGGCTGCCGTGCTCCCCGGGGCCTGCACCGGTGAGTTCAAGGGCGACAAGCGGCTCGGGCCCAAGTACCTGCCGAACAGGTGGCAGGAGCCCGTCGGCCCGCTGCTGCGCGGCCACCACCGCACCGGAACCCTCTCCTCCGCGGACTTCCTCAAGAAGTACTGGGACGGCCCGGCCGACACCGGCGGCTGGAAGTACCCGCCGAACGACGGCTTCGCCGAGGTCAACGGCCAGGTCGACAAGGCCCCCGAACTGCTGGAGGAGGGCGAGCGGCTCGACCGCTTCGGGTCCGAGTTCGGCTCGTACCTCGCCCCGGCCGGCGACCCGTACGCCAAGCGCGCGCTGCCCCCGCAGAACCTGAACACCCGGGACGCGGCCTTCCCCTGCGACTACCACCTGTACGAGGTGACCCGGTCGTTCACCGTGTGGGAGGGGTCGATCGCGCCCTGGTTCGAGCAGCCCGGCGGCGGCCGCCAGATCAAGCTCGATCCGGCCTTCCTGAACCCTGGCGAGGGCCAGCGGCTCAACGTCAAATGGCTGCTCGACAACGGCTACCTGGTTCCCGTCCGCGCATGACCCGGCCCCTGGACCGCGCCGAGCTGGCCCGGGCGCTGCGCGCGGCCGGGGTGCCCGACGGCCACTACCGGATCGAGGGCGTCCATGAACCGGCGCCCACCCCGCCGGACTTCGCCTACCTCCGCTCCCGGCCCGGCGGTGACGGCTGGGAGACGGGCGTCTACGAGCGGGGCGCCTACGAGCCCGTCGCCACGCACGCCACCGAGGCGGAGGCCTGTGCGCACCTGCGGGGCCTGATCGGGGTCTGACCGGAGCTCGACCGGGCTTCGAGCGGCGCCCGGGGGCCGGCGTACGGGCGGCCCCCGGGGCGGTGGTCACTGGCCGTTGAGCTCCGCCAGGACGTGCAGGGTGTGCGGGTCCGGGGCGGTGAGGAGCAGGTCGGTGACCGGCCCCTTGCGCCACAGTTCCAGCCGTTCCGCGATCCGCTCGCGGGGGCCGATCAGCGAGATCTCGTCGGCGAACGCGTCCGGGACCGCGAGGACCGCCTCCTCCTTGCGGCCGGCGAGGAACAGCTCCTGGATCCGGCGGGCCTCCTCCTCGTACCCCATCCGCGCCATCAGGTCGGCGTGGAAGTTGCGGGCCGCGTGGCCCATGCCGCCGATGTAGAAGCCGAGCATCGCCTTGACCGGGAGCAGCCCCTCGGCCACGTCGTCGCAGACCTTGGCCCGGGCCATCGGGGCGATCATGAACCCGTCGGGGAGGTCGGCCAGCGAGGCCTGGTACACGTCCGTGCGGCTCGGCGACCAGTACAGGGGGAGCCAGCCGTCCGCGATCCGGGTGGTCTGGGCGATGTTCTTCGGCCCTTCCGCGCCCAGCAGGAGGGGCAGGTCCGCGCGGAGCGGGTGGGTGATGGGCTTGAGGGCCTTGCCGATGCCGATGCCGGTGCCGTCCTCCCCGCGGTACGGGTGCTGGTGGAAGCGGCCGTCGAGGGCGACCGGGCCCTCCCGGCGCAGCACCTGCCGGATGACGTCGACGTACTCGCGGGTCGCGGTGAGCGGGCTCGACGGGAAGGGGCGCCCGTACCAGCCCTCGACGACCTGCGGGCCGGACAGGCCCAGGCCCAGCATCATCCGGCCGCCGGAGAGGTGGTCCAGGGTGAGGGCGTGCATGGCGGTCGCGGTGGGGGAGCGGGCGGCCATCTGCGCGATGGCCGTGCCGAGCCGGATCCGCGAGGTGTGCGCGGCGATCCAGGTGAGCGGGGTGAAGGCGTCCGAGCCCCAGGCCTCGGCGGTCCACACCGAGTGGTAGCCCAGGCTCTCGGCCTCGGTGGCGAGCTCGAGGTGGTCGCGGCCGGGGCCGCGGCCCCAGTAGCCGAGTGCGAGTCCGAGGCGCATGCGGTCCCCTCCGGCGCTACAGTTCCTGACGATGCGTCAGGTAACTGTAAGGCAACGGCCCCCCGCCCGGAAGGATGCTGTTGGTTTATTCGGGGTTCTACTTCGCCCCGTCGAGCTTCGGCTCGGCGGGGCGAAGTGCTGCGAAGTGGCTGGTGCGGGTGCGGGCCC
>NZ_JBHXNP010000140.1:0-19942 GCF_042719495.1 Streptomyces sp. NPDC058525 | reverse complement strand
CGCAAGGCGGAGGACCACAGCTTGTACTGGACGTACTTGCGTGGTCCGACAACGCGGCGAGGTGCCGTGCCGGGCGTCGCGACCCGGTGAACCTTCCCGGTCACAGCACTAGGTCGAAAGTGACGGCCCCGGCGCCCCGGTGCGCTACTCGCCGAAGGTGCCGAAGGCCGCGCGCCCCTTGGTCCGGTAGGTGTGGACGGCGATGCCGGTGGACGTCGTACGCGAGCCCGTCAGATCGAAGGCCGTCGGCAGCCCGCCGGTCGGGAACAGCCGCCGCCCCGCGCCGAGGAACACCGGGAAGACCAGCAGGTTCAGCTCGTCCACCAGGTCCCGCGCCAGCAGCCACTGCGCGAGCTGCCCGCTGCCGTGCACCTGGAGTTCCCCCTCCAGCGCGTCCTTGGCGCGGACCACCTCGCTCTGCAACTGCTCCCCGTCGATCACGGTGGCCGGCCCCCAGGCCGGCTCCTTGAGGGTCGTCGAGGCCACGTACTTCGGCAGCCTGTTCAGGTTGGCCGCGACCGGGTCGGCGGGGTCGTCGTGCCGCGGCCAGTACGAGGCGAAGATCTCGTACGTCCTGCGCCCGAGCAGGAAGGCCCCGGCCCGGTCGAAGACCTCGGTGACGAACTCCCCCATCCCCTCGTCGGCATAGGGCACCACCCAGCCGCCGTACTCGAACCCGCCGCTGGTGTCCTCCTCCGGGCCGCCGGGCGCCTGCATCACGCCGTCGACGGACAGGAAGGTGGTGAGGGTCAGCTTGCCCATGACTCTGCTCTCCCGGCTCGATCGTCCTTACGCGGATTCAGACTCCCGGGACGCCGGGAACTCATCGGTGCGGCGCGCGCGGAACGCCACGTCCGATTCCCGCCAGCGGACGGTCGCCGACTGCCATCTCATTGAAGACGCAACCAATGGGGTGCGGACGGCAGACGGAGGAGGACGGCATGGACGGCACGAACGGCTCTGTGGCACTGGTGACCGGGGGCAGCCGCGGGATCGGCGCGGCGACGGCGCTGCGACTGGCGGAGGACGGGTTCGACGTCGTGGTCACGTACGTCGAGGACGCGGCGGCGGCCGCGGAGGTGGTCGGCAAGGTCCGGGCGCTCGGGCGGCGCGGGCTGGCCGTACGGGCCGACGCGGGGGCGGCGGACGGGGGCGCGGCGGCGGTGGAGGAGGCCGTACGGGCCTTCGGGCGGCTCGACGTCCTGGTCGGCAACGCGGGGGTGGGCGTGCTCGGGCCCCTGGAGGAGCTGTCCCCGGCCGATGTGGACCGGGTGCTCGCGGTGAACGTCCGGGGCGTGTTCCTGACGGCGCGGGCCGCGGCCGGGCGGATGGGCTCCGGCGGCCGGATCATCACCGTCGGCAGCTGCATGGCCCAGCGGGTCCCGGGCCCGGGCGGCACGCTGTACGCGATGAGCAAGTCGGCGCTGACCGGGCTGACGAAGGCGCTGGCGCGGGAGCTCGGCGGGCGCGGCATCACCGCGAACCTCGTGCATCCGGGGCCGGTGGACACGGACATGAACCCGGCCGGCGGTCCGTACGCCGGGCCGCAGGCCGCGATGACGGCCCTCGGCCGGTTCGGCACCCCCCGCGAGGTGGCGGGCCTGGTGTCCTTCCTCGCGGGACCGGACGCCTCGTACATGACGGGCGCCGAGTACGCGGTGGACGGCGGGCACGCGGCGTAGCCCTCGGGCCGGGCTTGCGGGCCGCGCTCCGGAGGACCCGAAGGCCCGTAGGGGCGCACCGGCGTGCGGTGCGCCCCTACGGGGCCGGGCGCGCCCCGGGGGTGTCGGCCCCCGGGGCAGCCGGACTGCCGGACTGCCGGACTAGGCGCCCAGTTCCTGGTGGCGGGCGGCGTGCGCGGCGGCGCCGGCCTCCGTCAGGGAGCCGTGCAGGCGCAGGCGGGAGAAGCCGCCGTCCGGGAAGATGTCGATCCGGACGTGCGTGCCGACCGCCGGGGCGTCGAGCACGAAGCGGTGGTTGGTGTCGGGCTGCAGGCGGGTGCGCGGCAGGAACTCCACCCACTCGCCCTCCTCGCCGGTCTTGACGGAGAGGGAGGCCCAGCCCGCGGAGTTGCCCTTGAGGTACGCCGTGTCGATCTCGACGGCGCGGATCTCGGACTCGGCGACGAGCTGGTAGCGGATCCAGTCGTTGCCGTTGTCGCGGCGGCGGGCGGTCTCCCAGCCGTCGTCCATCTTGCGGGAGCGGCCCGGGTTGATGGTGTTGGTCGGCGGGGAGTAGAAGCGGTTGGACGCGTCCTGGACCGAGCCGCCGTTCTCGAGGGCGACGACGTCGAAGGTGCCGAGCGTGGCGAGCCACGCCGGGTCCGGGACGACCTCGCCGTACACGCGCAGGCGGGCGATGCCGCCGTCCGGGTGCTGGTTGACGCGCAGGTGCGTGAAGCGCTGCTCGGCGGTCACCTCGAAGCCGTTGGCCGCGTGGCCGCCGACCGGGGTGCGCGGGACGAGCACGGTCCACTTCACGTCGTCGGCGAGGAGCTCCTCCGGGGTCGGCGCGAGGGCGCCGTCCCAGTTGGTGCCCTCGATGGAGACGGCCTGCGGCATGTTGCCGCGGAAGTGGGCGGTGTCGACGACGATGCCGCGGATGACGCCGGGGGCGCCCAGGCGTACGAGCGCCCAGTCGTGGTCCTCGGGGGTCGGCCAGGGCTGGGTGGCGGAGACACCGCGGCGGCGGCGGGTCTCCCAGCCGTCCATGATCTTGCCCTTGTGCCCGAAGTGCTCGGGGTCGAAGTGCGCGGCCTCGGCGATGAGCAGGTTCTCGCGCTGGGCGAAGAACTCGTCGTTGGCGGCGATGACACCGGCGCCCAGCTCACGGGCGGCGAGGTTCGCGTACTGGGTGAACGGGAAGTCCGCGGTGCGGTAGTCCGCGTACGGGTCGCCGCCTCCGTACGGGTTCGCGTTACCGGTGAAAGAGGGAATCGCCACTGTCAGTTCTGCCTTTCGAGGAGGAGGCCCGTGGGCTCGGTCGGGGTGCCGTGGTCGGCGATCTGCGTGCCGCGCAGCCAGGTGGACTTCACGACGCCGTGCAGGGTCTTGCCCGCGTAGGCCGTGATCCGGTTGCGGTGGTGCAGTTCGGCCGGGTCCACAGTGAACGTTTCTTCAGGGGCGACGACGGCGAAGTCGGCGTCGCGGCCCACCTCGATCGCGCCCTTCTGCGTCAGCCCGGCGAGGGCGGCGGGGGCGGAGGACATCCAGCGCACGACGTCCTCCAGGCTGCGGCCGCGGCTGCGCGCCTCGGTCCAGATGGCGGGCAGGCCCAGCTGGAGGGAGGAGATGCCGCCCCACGCGGTCGCGAAGTCGCCGGTCTTGAGGTCCGCCGTGGAGGGCGAGTGGTCCGAGACGATGCAGTCGATGGTGCCGTCGGCGAGCGCGTCCCACAGGAGGTCCTGGTTGGCGGCCTCGCGGATGGGCGGGCAGCACTTGAACTCGGTGGCGCCGTCGGGGACTTCCTCGGCGGTGAGGGTGAGGAAGTGCGGGCAGGACTCGACGGTGATCCGGACGCCTTCGGCCTTGGCGGCGGCGATCAGCGGCAGCGCGTCGGAGGAGGACAGGTGCAGGACGTGGACGCGGGCGCCCAGCCGCTTGGCCTGGGCGATCAGGTTGGCGATCGCGGTGTTCTCGGCGTCGCGCGGCCTGGAGGCCAGGAAGTCGGCGTACTTGGGGCCCGGGTTCTGCGGCGCGGAGTCCAGGTGGTGCGGGTCCTCGGCGTGCACGATCATCAGGCCGCCGAAGCCGGTGATCTCGGCGAGGGAGGCGGCGAGCTGCTCCTGGTCGAGCTCGGGGAACTCCTCCACGCCCGAGGGCGACAGGAAGCACTTGAAGCCGTAGACGCCGGCGTCGTGCAGCGGGCGCAGATCCTTGACGTTGTCCGGCAGGGCGCCGCCCCAGAAGCCGACGTCCACGTGCGCCTTGGCCCGGGCGACCTCCTGCTTGACGCGCAGGTTGTCGGCGGTGGTGGTCGGCGGCAGGGAGTTGAGGGGCATGTCGAGGATCGTGGTGATCCCGCCGGCCGCCGCGGCGCGGGTCGCCGTCCAGAAGCCCTCCCACTCGGTGCGGCCCGGGTCGTTCACGTGGACGTGGGTGTCGACCAGGCCGGGGAGCAGGACGTCGTCACCGAAGTCCTCCAGCCGGGCTCCGGCCGGTACCTCGGCGTCGTGCGCCAGCACGGCCGTGATCTTCCCGCCGGCGACGGCCACCGAGGCGGCGCGCGTCCCCTCGGGGGTGATGACGCGCGTCGAGCGCAGTACCAGTTCCACAGCCACGTCGGACACCGGAACCTCCCCATCTACTTCCACAGAGCGAAATTCAACGTTCTGTTGACGGAGTCTTCACGGCGATCGAGAAGCAGTCAAGAGTGCCCGGACGGACCACTGACACGCCTCCACCGCAATTGGATGTTTCCACAGGATGGAATTAAGATTTCGCTATACAGAATGTAGCTACCACCACCGGGGGGCGGGAAGATACCTTCCCGAGGACGTCCGCCACCCGGACAAACCGCCTCTGACCGGCGGGGACGGCTTCGCCCCCGCACTAGGGCCGACGCCGACCGACCGGTAGGCTGCTTCCTTGCCTGCCAGCACCGAAAGGACCGCGCCGTGCCGACGTCCAGCGCCAGCACCACCGACGCTTCCGCCAAGCCCACCGCCGCCAGCGGTGGCGTCCAGTCCCTTGAGCGCGCCTTCGATCTGCTCGAACGCATGGCCGACGCCGGGGGTGAGGTCGGCCTCAGCGAACTCTCCGCGGCCAGCGGACTGCCGCTGCCCACGATCCACCGTCTCATGCGCACGCTCGTCGCATGCGGCTACGTCCGCCAGCAGCCCAACCGACGGTACTCCCTCGGCCCCCGGCTGATCCGCCTCGGCGAGTCCGCGTCGCGGCTGCTGGGCACCTGGGCCCGCCCCTACCTGGCCCGCCTGGTCGAGGAGACCGGGGAGACGGCGAACATGGCCCTGCTCGACGGCGACGAGATCGTCTACGTCGCCCAGGTGCCGTCCAAGCACTCCATGCGCATGTTCACCGAGGTCGGCCGCCGGGTGCTCCCGCACTCCACCGGCGTGGGCAAGGCGCTCCTCGCCTACACCCCCGCCGACGAGGTACGGGCCCTGCTGGCGCGCACGGGCATGCCCGCGGCGACCGAGAAGACCATCACCACGCCCGAGGGCTTCCTCGACGCGCTGGAGAAGGTCCGCAAGTCGGGCTACGCGGTCGACGACAACGAGCAGGAGATAGGAGTCCGCTGCCTCGCCGTGTCCGTGCCGAACTCGCCGACCGCCGCGGCGATCTCCATCTCGGGCCCGGCCGGCCGGGTGACCGAGGCCGTGGCCGAGTCCTTCGTGCCGATCCTGCAGGGCGTCGCCGCCGAGCTCTCGGTGGCCCTGTCCAACCAGACCCCGGCCTAGCCGACAGTCGGTAGACCGCAGGCGTGGACACGGGCGGGCGCCGCCGTTCCCGCCCCGCACTGGGCCGACTGCTGCCGGCGGTGGCGGGCCGCCCGCCGGCAGGGCAGCGTGGTGGGCAACTGCCCCGCCTCACCGCCCCGAGGTCCGCCCATGGCCCCGACCCCCCTGACGGCCCCGAGCCCGACCGGTGCCCCGCCCGGGTCCGCCGACGCGGGGAGGCGGCGGGCTCTCGTCCTCCTGGCCCCCGTAGCCGCCGCGTACGCCGTCGCCCAGCTGCTCCTCGTCGTGCCGGGCACCGGACTCGGCTGGGACGAGACCGTGTACGTCAGCCAGGTCGCGCGCGACGCTCCCGCCGCCTTCTTCAGCGCCCCGCGCGCCCGCGGCATCACCCTCCTCGTCGCCCCCGTCCAGATGCTCACCCCCTCCGTCACCGCCCTGCGGATCTACCTGGCGCTGCTGTCGTCGGCGGCGCTCCTGCTCTCCCTCTGGGCGTGGCGGCGGCTGCTCCCCGCGCCCGTGCTCGCCCTGGCCGGGGCCCTCCTCGCCGGCCTGTGGCCGACCGTGTTCTACGGTCCGCAGGCCATGCCCAACCTCTGGGTGGCCTTCGGGGCGCTCCTCGCCGTCGGCTGCTTCCTGCGGGCCGCCCGCGATCCGGGCGACCGCCTCGCGCTCGCCGGGGTCGGCGCCGGGATCGCCCTCGCCGCGCTCATGCGCCCCTCCGACGCGGTCTGGCTCGTCCTGCCGCTGGCGTGCTTCGTGCCGGCCGTGCGCGGCGGGCGGCGACCCGCGCTGCTCGCGGCGCTCGGGGCGGGGGCGCTGCTCGGAGGCGCCGAGTGGGCCGTCGAGGCCGAGCTCCGCTACGGCGGACTCCTCGCCCGGCTGCACCGCGCCGGAGAGATCCAGGGCGGGCTCGGCTGGCATCCGGCCTTCGGCGACCACCTGCGCGCCCTGGGCGGCCGTACGCTCTGCCGCCCGTGCGACGTGCCCTGGTCCGAGCCCGTCACCGCCCTGTGGTGGCTCGCCCTGCCGCTGCTCACCGCGGGCGGGCTCGTCGCCGCCTACCGCGCCGGGCGGCTGCGCCTGATCCTCGTACCCACGGTGACCGCGCTGTCCCTGGCCGCGCCGTACCTCCTGCTGGTCGGATACGCGGCACCCCGCTTCCTGCTGCCCGCGTACGCCCTGCTGGCCCTCCCGGTCGCCCTGTGCCTCGCCCGGCTGTACACCTGGGCCCGCAGCCGCCCCCTCGCCCTGGGGGTGCTCTGCCTGGCGCTCGCGGCGCATCTCGCGCTCCAGCTCGCGGTCACCGCCACGCTGGGAGCGCGCGGCAGGGCCAACCGGACGGCGTTCGCCGCCGTGGTCGCCGAACTGCACCGGCAGGGGGTACGGCCGCCCTGCGTGGTCAGCGGCTGGGAGGCCCCCCGGGTCGCGTTCCTCGCCGGGTGCGCCTCGCGCCAGGTCTACGGGGGCCACGACGGCAGCATCACGCCCGACGGGCTCGCCGCCCTGGCCCGCACCCGGCCCGCCGTCGTACTGGTGCCGGCCGCGACGCCGCCGCCCCCCTGGGCGCGGGGCTGGCGGCCGCTCCCCCTGCCGGACTTCCCCGGCCTGCGCGGCCGCCTCGCCTACCTGTCCCCTTCGGCGCGCCCCGAAGGGGACGGTTAGGCGGGAACCGAGACGGTGAGGCGGCCGTCGGCCATCGTGGCCGTGCGGTCCATCCGCTCCAGGTGGGCGTGGTCGTGGGTGACCAGGACCGTGGCCGTGGAGCGCTCGCGGGTCAGCGTGACCAGCAGGTCCAGCACGGCCGCGCCGCGCTCGTGGTCGAGCGCGCTGGTCGGCTCGTCCACCAGCAGCACGGCGGGTTCGTTCATCAGGGCGCGGGCTATGTTGACCCGCTGGCGCTGGCCGCCGGAGAGCTGGTGGGGCCGCTTGTCGGCCTTGTCCGCCAGCCCCACCGCGTCCAGCAGCTCCAGCGCGCGCCGGCGCAGCAGCCGCGCGGGGCGGCCCGAGAGGTGCGCCATGACCTGGAGCTGTTCGGCGGCGGTCAGCGAGGCCAGCAGGTTGGGCTGCTGGAAAACGATGCCGATCTTCTCCCGGCGCAGGGCCGACTTCTCGGCGGCGCTCATCCCCGCCGTGTCCCGGCCGGCCACGACCACCCGGCCGGAGTCGGGGGTGACCAGGGTGGCGGCGACGGCGAGCAGGCTGGACTTGCCGGAACCGGAGGGTCCGATCACCGCGGTCAGGGTGCCCGCGGGCACGTCCAGGCCGACCGCGTCGAGCGCGGTGAGCCGGGAGTCGCCGTCGGGGTAGGTGAGCGTGACGTCGTGGACGAGCAGGGTCATCGGGCGCTCCCGAGGGCGGTCAGCGGGTCGACGGCGGTGATCCGCCGGATGGACAGGGCCGCGCCCAGCGCACCGAGCGCGATCATCACGGCGGCCGGTACGAGCACGGTGGCGGTGTCGAGCACGAAGGGCACGTCCCCGCCGCTGATCAGCGCCCCGAAGCCGGCGGCCAGCGCAGTGCCCAGCCCGGTGCCGATCGCGAGCATCACCACGGCCTGGCCGAGGGCGTCCTTGAGGAGGTACGGGGTGGAGGCGCCCAGGGCCTTCAGGACGGCGATGTCCCCGCTGCGCTGGATGGTCCACACCGTGAAGAAGGCGCCTATCACCAGGGCCGAGATGGCGAAGAGGAAGCCGCGCATCAGCTGGAGCGAGCCGTTCTCGGCCTGGTAGGAGCCGATGGCGCCGAGGGCCTCGTCCACGGTCTGGGCCCTGGTGCCCGCGGCCGCGTCCGCTGCGGGCAGGTCGATGCCGTCGCCGGAGACCGCGAGGACGGTGGCCAGGTTCTCCAGGGAGGTGCCCGGGTTGCCGATGCGCTGCCAGTCGTTCAGGTCCATCCAGACCACCGGGGTGTAGCTGTAGGCGGCGGTGCCGGAGACCGCGGCCACGGCCAGCTCCAGCGGGCCGATCTTCAGCTTGGCCCCCGCGGTGAGGCCGCCCAGCTCCTTCGCCGCCTTCTCGGTGAGCACCACCTGGCCCTGGGTGAGGCCCGCGCCGCGCGGAGCCAGCCCCCCCGCCGGCTCCACGCCGAAGACGGACACCGCGGCGGTGCGCTCGCCCGAGGCGGCGTTGGTGGTACGGATCCCGAGCGGCTCGGCGGCCCGCACCCCGGGCCGCTCCCGCCAGGCCCGCCAGGCCTTCTCGGGCACCTGGGAGTTGGTGAAGGACACCTTCTGGTCACCGGCGGGCGCCGCGAACGCCAGGTGGGTGGCGGGCAGCCCGGTGACGGCCGAGATGTTCTCCCGGGCCAGGCCGGCGGTGAGTCCGGACAACAGGCCGACCAGCAGCGTGATCAGCAGGACCACCGAGCCCATGAGGGCGAACCGGCCCTTCGCGAACCTTAGATCTCTCCATGCGACGAACATGTCCCCCACCTTGGTCTTCCGCGTGGACACAAGGCATCGCGCCACAGTAGTGATCCTCGTATCGAAGGGCCCACCCGGACATCAAACTTTCGGTTGACCGGGGGTGCCCCGGCCCGACTTACGCTGGTCCGGCCATGACTGCTCCCCTCTCCGCCGCGTTCGCCGTCCCGCCCGCTCCCCCGGTGCCCTCCGCGTCACGCCCCCTCACGCCCGTGTCCAAGGTGCTGCGGCTGTGCCTGCACGCCCTGCTGCTGGGGCTGCTCGTACTGGCCGCCGGGCGGGCGCTGGCCGACTCGGCGCCCCTGGCCGGGTGGGTGGTCGCCGCCTGCGCGGTGCTCGCCGCCGTGTACGCGGCCGGCGTACGGGCCCCCGTGGTGCACCGCTCGCCGCGCGCCGGGGCGGTGTGGCTGGCCGCGCTGGGCGCGGCCTGGGCGGGCCTGCTGGCGGTCTCCCCCGACGGGCTGTGGATCGCCTTTCCGCTGTACTTCCTGGAGCTGCACCTGCTGCGGCTGCGCTGGGGGGTCGCGGCCGTCGCGCTGACCGCCTGCGCGGCCATCGGCGGCTTCCTCGCGCACAGCAGCGCGGCGACCCCCGGGGCGTTCCTCGGGCCGCTGCTGGGCGGCGCCGTGGCGGTGGCGACCGTACTGGGCTATCAGGCGCTGTACCGCGAGAGCGAGCGCCGCCGCGAGCTGATCGAGGAGCTCATCGCCACCCGGGCGGAACTGGCCGCGGCCGAGCGGAGCGCCGGGATCCTGGCCGAACGGGAGCGGCTCGCCCGGGAGATCCACGACACCCTGGCCCAGGGGCTGTCCTCCATCCAGCTCCTGCTGCGGGCCGCCGAACGGACCCTCTCCGAGGGTCAGGCGGGCGCTGCGGGCACGGCAGGCACGGCAGGCACGGCGGGCACTGCGGGCACTGCGGGCGCTGCGTGCCTGCCGCCCGGGCCGGCCGGGGCCGCCTCCGGAGGGCACGCGGCCGCGCTGGCGCACATCGCGCAGGCGCGCGAAGCCGCCCAGGAGAACCTCGCCGAGGCCCGCCGGTTCGTCCGCGCCCTGACACCGCCCGACCTGGAGCACGGCTCCCTGCCGGCGGCCCTGCGGCGGCTGTGCGCCGGGGCGCCCTGGCCGCGGGTGCGGTTCTCGCTGATCGGCACCCCGCGGGTGCTGCCCACCCCGTACGAGGTGGCCCTGCTGCGGATCGCGCAGTCGGCGCTGGCCAACGTGGTGCGCCACGCGCGGGCGAAGCGCGCCGAGATCACCCTGACCTTCATGGACGCCTCGGTGACGCTGGACATCGTGGACGACGGGCAGGGCTTCGACCCCCGCTCCGCGGCCGCCGCCTCCGGGGACGGCGGCTTCGGGCTGCCCGCGATGCGCTCGCGCGCCGAGACCCTGGGCGGGCTGTTCACCGTGGAGTCCGACCCCGGCCAGGGCACCGCCGTGGCCGTCACCCTGCCGCTGCCCCTGGAGGCGTCCTGATGACCATCCGGCTGCTGCTCGCGGACGACCACCCGGTGGTCCGGGCGGGACTGCGCGCGGTGCTGGACACCGAACCGGACTTCGCGGTGGTGGCCGAGGCCGCGACCGCCGAACGGGCCGTGGAGCTGGCCGCCGCAGAGCCCGTGGACGTGGTCCTGATGGACCTCCAGTTCGGGCCCGGCATGCACGGTTCGCAGGCCACCGCCCTGATCACGGCCCGGCAGGACGCGCCCCGGGTGCTGGTGCTGACCACCTACGACACGGACGCGGACATCCTGGCGGCGGTGGAGGCCGGCGCCTCGGGCTACCTGCTGAAGGACGCCCCGCCGGAGGAGCTGGCGGCGGCGGTGCGGACGGCCGCGGCGGGCCAGTCGGCGCTGGCCCCGGCGGTGGCGCTGCGGCTGATGGACCGGATGCGGACGCCCGCGGAGGCGCTGACCAAGCGGGAGCTGGAGGTGCTCCAGCTGGTCGCGGACGGCCTGTCGAACCAGCAGATCTCCAAGCGGCTCTTCCTCAGCCAGGCCACGGTCAAGTCCCACCTGGTGCACGTCTACGCCAAGCTCGGCGTCGACTCCCGCACCTCGGCGGTGGCCGCGGCCGCCACCCGCCGCCTGATCCGTACGCCGTAGCCGAACGCGTTGGCCGTACGCGTTGGCCGTACGCGTTGGCCGTACGCCTCGGCCGTACGGCTCGGCGGTCCGTTCCCCGGGCCTACGCCACCCAGTAGGGCCGCTCCACCGCCGGGGCGAGCGGGACCCCGTCGTGGAAGGCCTGCGCGAGGAGCCGGACGCCCTCGTCCAGGCGGTCCGCGGGCAGGGTGTACGGGATCCGGAGCCGGTGCTCGAAGGTGCCCGGGTCCACGCCGAACCGGGCGCCGCGGCCGATGTGCACCCCGGCCGCCGCGGCCCGTTCGGACAGCGCGGAGCTGACGGGCTCGCCGAGGTCGACCCAGAGCGAGAGCCCGCCCGGCGGGAGCTGCCAGGACCACTCCGGGGTGTGCCGCTCCAGGGAGCGGACCAGGGCCTCGCGCTGGATCCGCAGCTGCGCGAGGCGCGCGGGCAGCGACCGCTCCAGGCCCTCCATCAGCGGGAGCGCGACCAGCTGGTCGAGCACCGAGCCGGTCATGTCGGCCGAGACCCGTACGGAGGTCAGCTCGGTGATCATCTTCGCGGTGGCGCGGATCCAGCCCACCCGCAGGCCGCCCCAGTGCGTCTTGCTGAGCGAGCCGATGGTGATCACGTGCTCGGCGCCGCCGCGCGGGGCGAGCGAGGCCAGCGGCGGCGGCGCGGGCACGTCCAGCGCGATGTCGGCGATGGTCTCGTCGACGACCAGCCAGGTCCCGGTGGCCCGGGTGGCCGCGAGCAGCCGCAGCCGCTGCTCCGGCGGCATCAGCGCGCCGGTCGGATTGTGGAAGTCGGGGATCGCGTACGCCAGCCGGGGCACGGTCTGGCGCAGCGTGGACTCGGCGATCTCCATGTCCCAGCCCGCGTCGGAGACGGCCACGGACCCGGTGCGCAGCCGGGCGTGGCGCAGGGCGTCGAGGGCGTTGGCGTAGGTCGGGTTCTCGGTGACGACGCGGTCCCCGGGGCGGCAGAGCAGGCTGACGACGAGCGCGAACGCCTGCTGGGCCCCGGCCGTGACCAGGATCTGCTCGGGGCGGGTGGGCAGCCCGCGCCGGGTGAACCGCTCGGCCACGGCCGCGCGCAGGTCGGGCAGGCCGAACGGGTGGTAGCCGGGGTGCCGGGCGAGGCCGGGCAGCCGGGGCGCGGCCCAGGCGAAGGCCTCGGCGAGGCTGCCCTCCGGGGCGCCCATGGCGGCGATGGCGAGGTCGATCCCGGGGTCTCCGTCGGGCCGGCCTCCGGTGCCGCCGCCGAGGATGGGGGAGGAGCCGACCGGCAGGTGCCCGTCGGGGAGTTCGGTCCAGGTGCCGGAGCCGCGGCGGCTGCGGACGTAGCCGCTCTCGCGCAGCAGGTCGTAGGCGCCGGTGACGGTGGCCCGGCTGGCGCCGACCGCTTCGGCGAGCTCGCGCTCGGCGGGCAGCCGTACGTGCAGGGCGACGCGGCCGTCGAGGATCAGCGTCCGCACGGCGTCGGCGAGTGCCCGGTAGCCGGGGCGGGCCAGTACCTCGGCGGGGAGCAGGGCCGCGAGCTGGCGGCTGCCGATGGTTCTGTCCGCTGTCTGGACCACTCGCCCGTTCGCCATGCCAACCTCCCCTGATTGGCTCTGACGGCCAGGCCAATCGAGGTCCAGACTCGCCGTATTGGCCCCCGATTGGCAAGGAGAAGCGTGATGCTGACCGACCGTGACGAACGAGCCCTGCTGGCTGCCGCCGAGAACCGGATCGCCGAGCCGCTGCGGATCGGGGCCGCGCTGGCCGCCGTACGGCGCTCCCTGAGGCGGCGTGCCCCGCACTCCGTGCGGGAGCGAGAATCGGTGGCATGTCAGCCGATTCCCACGCCGCACCCCACGCCGCTTCCCACGCCACCGCCCCCTCCGGCTCCCGCCCCGACCCCGACCCCGGTCCCGACGCCGGTCCTCCGGTGATCGCGGGCCTGCTCCTGGCGGCGGGCGGCGGCCGCCGGCTGGGCGGGCGGCCCAAGGCCCTGCTGTCCTACCGCGGCCGCCCGCTGGTGGAGAACGCCGTACGGGTGCTGCGCGAGGCGGGCTGCGGGCCCGTGCACGTGGTGCTCGGCGCCTCGGCGGCCGAGGTCCGCGAGCGCGCGGACCTGGCCGGCTGCGTGGTCGTGGACAACCCCGACTGGGCGCAGGGCATGGGCTCCTCGCTGCGGGCCGGCCTCGCCTCCCTGGCCGGTACGGGCGCCCGCGCGGCCCTGGTCTCGCTGGTGGACCAGCCGGGCATCGGTCCGGCGGCCGTGGCCCGGGTGCGGGAGGCCTACCGGTCCCCCGCGAGCCTGGTGGCCGCGGCGTACGACGGGGAGCGCGGCCATCCGGTGCTGTTCGGCGCGGACCGGTGGGCGGACATCGCGGAAACGGCCACGGATGACAAAGGTGCGCGTGTCCACCTGACACAGCACGCGACGGAGCTCACTCTGGTGGAGTGCGCGGATGTGGCCGAGCCCTTCGACATCGACGTGCCCGCCGATCTGGCGCGGCTCGAGCGGGACTGAAGCGCGTTCGGGCAGCGCAGGGTGTGACGACTGTGGCACTGAGCGCCATCCCCCGGGCAAAATCTGTCGACCAAGAGAATCTCGATATCAACAAACCATTGAACTTCCACCATGAGGAAATTACTATCCACTGGTCAGAAGCGCCCTGAACCCCCAGACGGCGCCCGCGACCGTATTTGGAACTCTCCACACTCGACGGCACTCCGTGCCGTCCGCGCGCGAGCATTCCCCCGCGGCCGCCAGGCACCGCCGCTGCAAGGAGTGACAGATATGTCCGCACCAGCGCCGTCATCGCTGGCCATCGTCGATGCCGAACCCCTGCCCCGACAGGACGAAGTCCTCACGGAAGCGGCGCTGGCCTTCGTCGCCGAGCTGCACGCGCGGTTCGCCCCGCGCCGGGCCGAGCTCCTCGCCCGCCGCGGCGAGCGACGCGCCGAGATCGCCCGCACCTCCACGCTCGACTTCCTCCCGGAGACCGCACAGATCCGCGCGGGCGACTGGAAGGTCGCGCCGGCCCCGGCCGCGCTGAACGACCGCCGCGTGGAGATCACCGGCCCGACGGACCGCAAGATGACCATCAACGCCCTGAACTCGGGCGCCAAGGTCTGGCTCGCCGACTTCGAGGACGCCTCGGCCCCCACGTGGGAGAACGTCGTCCTCGGCCAGCTCAACCTGATCGACGCCTACGAGCGCCGCATCGACTTCACCGACCCGCGCACCGGCAAGGCGTACGCGCTGGCCCCCGCCGAGCAGCTCGCCACCGTCGTGATGCGGCCGCGCGGCTGGCACCTCGAAGAGCGCCACCTCGAGTTCGAGGGCGGCCCGGCCTCCGGCTCGCTGGTCGACTTCGGCCTGTACTTCTTCCACAACGCGAAGCGCCTGATCGACCTCGGCAAGGGCCCGTACTTCTACCTGCCGAAGACGGAGTCGCACCTGGAGGCGCGCCTCTGGAACGAGATCTTCGTCTTCGCCCAGGACTACGTCGGCATCCCGCAGGGCACCGTCCGCGCGACCGTCCTGATCGAGACGATCACGGCCGCCTACGAGATGGAAGAGATCCTCTTCGAGCTCAAGGACCACGCCGCGGGCCTGAACGCCGGCCGCTGGGACTACCTCTTCTCCATCGTCAAGAACTTCCGTGACGGCGGCGAGAAGTTCGTCCTGCCGGACCGCAACGCGGTCACGATGACCGCCCCGTTCATGCGGGCGTACACCGAACTCCTGGTCCGCACCTGCCACAAGCGCGGCGCGCACGCCATCGGCGGCATGGCGGCCTTCATCCCGTCCCGCAAGGACGCCGAGGCCAACAAGATCGCCTTCGAGAAGGTCAAGGCCGACAAGGACCGCGAGGCCGGCGACGGCTTCGACGGCTCCTGGGTCGCCCACCCCGACCTGGTCCCGATCGCGATGGCCTCCTTCGACGCGGTGCTCGGCGACAAGCCGAACCAGAAGGAGCGGCTGCGCGAGGACGTCTCGGTGGCCCCGGGCGAGCTCATCGCGATCGACTCGCTGGACGCCAAGCCCACGTACGACGGCCTGCGCAACGCCGTCCAGGTCGGCATCCGGTACATCGAGGCCTGGCTCCGCGGCCACGGCGCCGTCGGCATCTTCGGCCTGATGGAGGACGCGGCCACCGCCGAGATCTCCCGCTCGCAGATCTGGCAGTGGATCAACGCCGGCGTCGTCTTCGAGAACGGCAAGACGGCCACCGCCGAGCTGACCCGCACCATCGCGGCCGAGGAACTGACCGCGCTGCGCGCCGAGCTCGGCGAGGAGGCCTTCGCGGCCGGGAAGTGGCAGCAGGCCCACGACCTCCTGCTCCAGGTCTCCCTGGACGCGGACTACGCGGACTTCCTCACCCTCCCCGCGTACGACCAGCTGGTCGGCTGAACGACTGGATTCGACTGAAACGCACAGCAGTCGAACGCAGCCGCCTCCGCCCCCGTCGCCTTCACGGCGCCGGGGGCGGAGGCGTTTTCCGGGGCGTTCTTCGGGCCCCTTCCGGGGCGTTTTCCGCCGCGCTTTACGGGCCTGGAGCCGAACGACCGGTCGGTCGTTACTCGTTCGTAACATGACTGTACCTAGCGGTAACAAGTGGGGCCGTGTCACCTTTCCGATGCCACCGGCCGGCGGTAACCCCCACTTCCCCAGCCATGCGCCGGAGTTGTTCCCGGATCCCGCATGTCCGACCGCAGGAGTTCCGCAGTGATCGGATTCCGCACCGTCAGCAAGGACCGGGCCGGCAGTCGTGTGCGACGACTGGCCGGAGCCGGAATGGTTCTGCCGCTCGCCGTCGGCGCACTGATGGCCGCCGGCGCCGGCACCTCCGCCGCCAGCCCCGGCACCGGGCCCACCGCCGTGGTCTCCATGGGCGACAGCTACATCTCCGGGGAGGCCGGCCGCTGGAAGGGCAACAGCCTGACCAACACCGGCAACCGGACCGGGACCGACCGGGGCTGGGTCAGCGGCAGCAGCTACGATCCCGGCAAGGTCTACGGGACCACCGCGGGCGGCTGCCACCGCTCCGACTCCGCCGAGGTGCGCAGCGCCGGGCCGATCGCGGATGTGGCGGTCAACCTGGCCTGCTCCGGGGCCACGTCGCAGAACGTGTTCCGCGCCTCCAACGGCGGGGTGGCCTTCAAGGGGGAGGCCCCGCAGGCCGATCAGCTCGCCGCGGTGGCCGCGAGCCACGACGTCAAGGTCATCGCCCTGTCCATCGGCGGCAACGACCTCGGCTTCGCCGACATCATCAAGGACTGCGCGTACGACTTCATCATCTGGAACTCGTACTGCCACGACGACCAGCAGTACGGCGTCGACCAGAAGATCGACGCCGTGATGGGAGCCGTCGGCAAGTCCGTGGACGAGATCCGGGCCGTGATGCGCGGCGCCGGGTACGCCGACTCCTCCTACCGGATCGTGCTGCAGTCCTATCCGTCGCCGATCCCGCGCGGCGCGGAGAACCGGTACACGCAGAGCGACTGGAGCCGCCTCAACACCGGCGGGTGCCCCTTCTGGAACCGGGACTCGGACTGGGCGCGGGACTCGCTCGTCCCGCAGATCGCGAACCGCATCAAGGGGGTCGCCGCGGCCAAGGGCGTGCAGTTCCTGGACCTGCGGGACATGCTCCAGGGGCGGGAGGTGTGCGCCAAGGCGAGCAAGCACGTGACCGCGTCGGCGCCGGCCTCGGCGAAGACGAGCGAATGGGCGCGCTGGATCGACAACAACGAGTCGCAGGGCCTGATCCAGGAGTCCATGCACCCGAACTACTTCGGCCAGCTGGCCGCGGGCCGCTGCCTGGCCCTGGTCGTGGCGCAGCCCGCCGCGTCCGGCTTCGGCTGCAAGAACACCGCGGGCGCCGACCAGACGGGCACGTTCCTCACGCCGGCGCCCTAGGGCCGGCGCGTCTGCGTCTCTCCGGCGTACGGGGCCCCGCCATTGGGCAGGGCCGCGTACGCCTCAGGGGCCGCCGCTCAGCACGGACAGGATGTTGCCCGCCGGGTCCTTGAACCAGGCGATGGTGGGCATGCCCTCGTCGCCGTGCACAATGCCCTTGGCGTCCGCCTCGAAGCCGTCGTAGCGCTCGAAGGCGACACCGCGGGCGGTGAGCTCGTCGACGGCCCGTTCGACGTCGTCCACCGGGAAGTTCAAGATCGTGTAGGTCGCGGGCCGGTGGTCCTCCTTCGGGTAGACCAAGACCGTGGTGCCGCCCGCGAGGTCCAGGCGGAGCAGGCCCATCACCTCGTCCTGCGAGACGCTCAGGCCCAGGGTCGAGCCGTAGAACTCCTTGGCCCGCTCCAGGTCGTCGACCGCGAATCCGCTGAATGCCCTGCTTTCTTCGAACATGGCCGTTCCTTCGGTCCGGGGCACCCCGCTTCCCATGGTCCCTCCGGGACGGCCGGACGTCGATTCCGCGCGGCCCGGCCCCGGGAAAACGGGGTGATCGCCGCGCGGGGTGGTGGCATCCTCGGGCCCATGGCAGCCCGCACCGCACGCCCCAGCCTGTACATCTCCGTCGACATCGAGGCCGACGGACCCATTCCCGGACCGTATTCGATGATCAGCTTCGGGGCCGCGGTCGCGGGCCGGCAGGACGGGGCCTCGTATACGGCCGCCGATCCCGAACAGCTCACCTTCTACCGGGAGTTGCGCCCCATCAGCGAGGAGTTCGTGCCCGAGGCGCTGGCGGTGAGCGGGCTGGACCGCGACCGGCTGCTGCGGGAGGGCGCCGATCCGGCGGTGGCCATGGCCGAGTTCCGGGCCTGGGTACGGGAGGTGTCCGCGGGGGCACAGCCGGTGATGTGCGGCTATCCGGCCTCCTTCGACTGGACCTTCCTGTACTGGTACCTGATCCGCTTCGGCACGGACAGCCCCTTCGGCCACTCCGGGTGCCTGGACATGAAGACGCTCTACGCGACGAAGGCGCGGGTGCCGCTGCGGGCCGCCGTGAAGGGCCGGATGCCGCGCGCCCTGCTGTCGCGGCGCCCCCACACGCACCACGCGCTGGACGACGCGATCGAACAGGCCGAGCTGATGAGCAATCTGATGCTGTGGACTCCCCCGGCGCCCGAACCGGTACCGGCAGGGGAGCACTCGACCTGCTGACCGGGGGGCGCGAACGGCGGCGCGCACGCCACACCCGCAGTGGGTGGCGTGCGCGCCGCCGTGGCACGTCCGGCCGGGGGCCGGGCGTCAGTGGGCCGGTACCGGGTCCGGCGCGGCCGCCGAGGCCGCGCCCTTCCTGGCGCCGAGGTGGTTGAAGGCCAGGTTGAGCAGGATCGCCACCACGCAGCCGGTGCTGATGCCGGAGTCGAGGACGACGAGCAGGTCCTTCGGGAAGGCGTGGTAGAACTGCGGCGCGGCGATCGGGATCAGGCCGATGCCGACCGAGGCGGCGACGATCAGGGCGTTCTCGCCCTTCTCCATGGCGGCGCCGGCCAGGGTCTGGATGCCGCTCGCCGCGACCGAGCCGAAGAGCACGATGCCGGCGCCGCCGAGGACCGGCAGCGGGACCACGCCGATGACGGAGGCGGCCATCGGGCACAGGCCGAGCAGGATCAGGATGCCGCCGCCCGCGGCGACCACGAACCGGCTGCGGACCTTGGTCATGGCGACCAGCCCGATGTTCTGGGCGAAGGCGCTGCACATGAAGCCGTTGAACAGCGGGCTGATCGCGCTGCCGAGGGTGTCGGCGCGCAGGCCCCCCTCGATGGTCTTCGCGTCCGCCGGACGGCCGACGATCTTGCCGAGGGCCAGGATGTCGGCGGTGGACTCGGTCATGCAGACGAGCATGACGATGCACATCGAGATGATCGCGGCGACCTGGAACTGCGGGGCGCCGAAGTGGAACGGGGTGGGGAAGCCGATCAGCGAGGCGTTCTTGACGGCGTCGAAGCTGGTCATGCCGAGCGGCAGGGCGATCAGCGTGCCCGCGACCAGGCCGAGCAGGATCGATATCTGCTGGAGGAAGCCGCGCAGGAACTTGCGCATCAGCAGCACGATGACCAGGGTGGCGGCGGCCATGCCGATGTTCTGCATCGAGCCGTAGCCGGGGGCGGTGCTGTTCCCGCCCTGCGACCAGTTGAAGGCGACGGGCAGGAGCGAGACGCCGATCAGGGTGATGACCGTGCCCGTCACGACCGGCGGGAAGAAGCGGACGAGTTTGCCGAAGTAGGGGGCGGCGAAGAAGCCGATGACTCCGGCGACGATGATCGCGCCGAAGATGATGGGGATGGCGTTGTCCCCCTCCCCCTTGCCGATCGCGATCATCGGTGTCACACCGGCGAAGGACACGCCGTTGACGAAGGGGAGTTTGGCGCCGATCTTCCAGAACCCGAGGGTCTGGAGGAGGGTGGCGAGGCCCGCCGTGAAGAGCGAGGCGCCCATCAGGAAGGCGGTCTCGGTGGCCGAGAGGCCGACGGCCGGCCCGACGATCATGGGTGGCGCGACGACACCCGCGTACATGGCGGCCACGTGCTGGAGGCCGCTGGTGAACATCTTCAGCGGCGGCAGGGTCTCGTCGACCGGGTGCTTCTCCCCGGAGACCTGCGGTATTGCGACTGCGTCTGCGTCTTTGCGAAACCTGGGCGACTGGGCCACGGCTTCCTCCGGTCGGGTAACACGTCGGCAGGGACGTGGGTGTCTTGGAGGTGGTGCGAAAGCGGTGCGAGTCGAGCTGTATGGAGTTGTGGGTACTGCGCGTCCTTGTCCCAAGGGGTGCAGAAACGATTCGCCCAAACCGTTCCGCGAGTGTTTTCGCGCATGGCGAAGCCAGTGGCACGAGTCACCGCCCCCGGGGGCGCCTTCGGATGTCCTCAGGCGCTTCCCGGGAACGGCTGCCGCGGACCCCGCTCGGGTCCGCGGCCCGGCCGGCCGGGGGCCGGCCCCCCCCCCCGGCGACTTGGGGGCCCCCCCCACCCGGGGGCCGGGGGAGCGTGAGGCCGGCGCGGCGGAACCCGCGGGGCGCGGGGGCGCGAGCCGCCGGGACCCCCCCCAG